>JAQUHM010000239.1 GCA_028683595.1 Geobacteraceae bacterium
GCGTCAAGCTAGGGTTGTGATCGGCAGGGGAGGGGATGCCTTTACCTTCGACTTTGCGCCGATCCGGGGAACGGCCATTCACGACGACTTGGCTTTTCGGGACTTTACCATCAACGCCTTGGCCCTGCCGGTTACAAGAGTCGCTGGCAGTCTCCTCGATCCGCTGCATGGCTTACGGGATATTGCGGAGGGAAAGATTCGGGCCTGCGGAACTGGTATCTTCGATGACGATCCGCTCCGCCTGCTACGGGCGATCCGCTTTGCTGTGACTCTTGGCTTTGCGATCGAAGAAGTTACCTGGCAGGAGATGCTGACGCGCTCCCACCTTCTTGCAAATGTGGCAGGGGAAAGGATCCGCGAAGAGTTTTTTCTTGTTCTGGGAGCCCGGAACGTTGCAGCTTCTCTGGAGTTGCTCCGGAGTTCGGGCCTTCTGCCTATGATCATTCCCGGAGACTGCCATAACGGAGAGTACTTCTCCGATTTTGCTGCACGTAGAACCTTTGCTGCCGGGGCTGAGAGGGTGATCGAGGATTGCGAGAGGCTTTTTCCCTCTGTTCGGGATAACTTGTCTGCCCATCTGGAACGTCCTGTGGAAGGAGGGATTTCACTCTTTTCGCTTCTGAAGCTGGCCGCGTTTCTGTCCGGTGAAGATGCTCGGGAGAGCATCAAAACCTGTTGCGATCGAATACGTTTGGGTGCTAAGGCGCGCGCAGAACTGAAAGTACTTTGTGACTGTGCCACGGCTTTTCCCTCCGTTCCGGAGAGTGTCGTCGGAGAGCGCTTTCTTTACCGTTTCTTCCGGGATCGCGCGCCCGGGGGGGCGGAATTGGTTGTCCTGCCCCTTGCTGCACGGCTCATCGATCCAGAGATGGCTACCCGCCTTGTATCGTTCTATTTTTACGATTACCGTCCCACAGATGCCAATCTGCTGCTCAGCGGTGAGCAGGTGATGAACCTCCTGGGAGTCGGTCCCGGGCCGCGACTCGGCAGGATACTGGAGACCCTTCGCGAGGCAGAAAGTGTCGGTCAGGTGTCCACGGTCGACGAAGCCCGAGAATTCCTACTGAAAACAGTTGACAACAGCCGGTCAATAGGCTAAAAAATCACTCTACGCGGGAATAACTCAGTGGTAGAGTGTCAGCTTCCCAAGCTGAAGGTCGCGGGTTCGAGTCCCGTTTCCCGCTCCACTAAAATCAAGGACTTAGCCACATTGGTTAAGTCTTTTTTGTGTGTTTCTTTGGTTTGTATCCATTTGCTTGATGTTTATGTAACAAAAACAAGAAAATTTCTGCTATACACATGGTTAGACTGTTGTTTCTAGCCACTGAAATTTAATCTGGATTGTTGGAGAACACCACCCCGAAACAGGGGACTATCAAAAAAGGAGGAATTATGACAAAGGCGGAAATTGTCGGAAAAATCGCAGAGGGAGCGGAACTAACGAAAGCACAGGCGGAAAAAGCTGCTTCAGTATTTCTAGATAGCATTGTAGAGGCCCTCAAGGATGGTGACAAGGTAACCTTTGTCGGTTTCGGGACCTTTACAGTGAGCGACAAGGCTGCCAGGGTAGGACGTAACCCGCAGACTGGTGCAGAAATCAAGATTCCCGCCAAGAAGGCTGTGAAGTTCAAGGTAGGGAAATCCCTTCAGGAAGCGGTACAGGCAAAGAAAAAGAAGCCGGCCAAAAAGAAATAAAGCTTTGATGCATTTTCTGGAAGGCCCGTTTTCTTAAACGGGTCTTCCAACGTTTCTCTCTTGCCATTGCCATGCCTTTTGTGGTAAAAGTCCTTCCTATGACAAAAAAAGATTTGATAGAAAATGTTCGAGCCAATAGCAACCTTCAGAGAAAGGAAGCCGAAGGGATCGTGGAGTCCGTTCTGGACATCATAAAGGAATCCCTGGCCTCCGGTGAGGAAGTCAAACTTTCCGGCTTCGGCAAATTTATCGTACAACAAAAACGCGACCGTACGGGACGCAATCCCCAGACCGGCGAACCCCTCACCATTACCGCCCGCAAGATCCTTACCTTCAAACCGAGCACTCTGCTCAAGCAGGAAATCAACGGGGAGTAACGTTCTGCCTCTGAACAAAGCAGGTGGCAACGAATTCCATGAAATTGAGAAAATAGGGTCTTCCCTGTCTACTGAATTCTAAAAAATCGGAATGTCCCTATTCTTCCGGACCGCAGACCTCATCGATCAGATTCTTGTCAATAATCACCTCCCAGGGCTTCCACGAAGGGTCGAGGCGTTTCATCCCGTCATTGAAACTATCTGAATTCATAAGAAGGTACCCTGCTGTCTCACGGAGGAGATCGACAGTCTTTTTCGGGAGAGAGAATGAGGTGGGAAGGCCTTGGAGGCACCTGCGCAGGTGTGGCTTCGGGATGTCGTCGAAGGTCAGTTCGGCAAAGGTGAAATCGGTGGTGAGCGGGTTTACGATACTCGGAGCGTCAGGGCATTTGGCGAGGCGTTTGTTGCAGGAATCTACGGTGCGCGCCAGCTGCTTCATGGAGTCGAAATGCCCGTCGATCATGTCAATGCTATCGAAGGAGACGTCATCCATGGGGCCGCCGGTAATGACACCTAGGACGGCGCTGATTCCTGGTGGGCTGCTTTTGGCGTCCCAGGTACGTTGTTTCGTGGTCTTGGCATTTGCCGCTATCACCATCAGTTTCCCCAACTGACCTAGGTTGGCGTAATTAAGGATGCTCCACGGGCTGTCCGTGGTGGTCACCGCCTGGAACGGACCCCTAAGCCCAAGGTTGTCCGAAAGGCCGCCGTCCAGCAGGTGCACGAAGTGCCGGTCCTGGTCGCGGTACGATTTCGCCGCCGCAGCTTCGGCAACGCGCCGTTTCGGGTTTTGCTCCCTGTCCAGGGCAGGTCCTATCCATTCGGGGAGCGGGCCGCACTCCTTCTTGTAATTGTTCAGGGTAAGCGGTGCGAACGCTACCGGGAAATCGGACGATGCCGCAACCGCCCGGGAAACCGTAACGCCCGATAGGTCGGAGCAGAGAAGGTCGAATTGGTCCTGGGTGAACTCGAAGCGGTGGTTTATGCTGATATCAGTGGCATTCAGGACCAGGAAGGGAACGTTCCCCCGTGGCCTCTTCAGCAGGTCGGCGAAGGTCTTTCCCTCGAAGACCGTGTCATTGTAATATTCGTCCGCCATGTCAATGCGACTGAAATCCGGCGATGCGAGCCGGAACCAGTTATACGGGTTGAACAGCCTGAGGACCAATCCTCCCTGGATGTCCCGGTACAGAAACCGTTCCGGGAACTCACTGAAAAAACGCTCGGGAAAAAGGGCGTAATACGCTGAGGTGAAGCTCCCCCCTGAGACCGACGAGATGATTTCCACATCATCCATCAGCCTTCTTTTTGATCCATCCTTTGCGGTATATTCAACCTTTCGGAGTTCCTCCATCAGCCCGAAGGAAAAGGCTGCGGCACGAGTCCCTCCGCCCGAGAACGCAAGGATGACGAAGGGTTTGTCGTTTGTCGGCTGAGGACGAACGACGCTGTACCTGTAGCCTGCAGTAGGCGAGATGGTCGAAAGATAGGGGTTGAGCGGATACGAGCACCCGCCGCACACCACCGTCACTATGATTAACAGCCGTTTAACGACACAGTTCAACTTTCGCATTGGAACGGTACCTCCAGAGGTGAAATCGGGTCGGTGTCCTTTATCTCGACCAACCTGAGTTGACATTTCTTCCCGTCAGGGCACTGCAGGGAGATATAGTGGAGGCCCCGGTTGCACAGCTTGGTCAGCAGGTTTCCGGCTGCATCCTTGTTAAGACCCTGGTCTTTTCCGTCGAGAATCACCTCTCCTTTTTCCGGGCAGGGGCATTGAAAGAATTCCATTGTTTTCCTCCTGTTTTGCAGGATTGCGCTGTGATGCATGCCAGTGTGTTTACTGGAACCACGTCATCAGCTGATTTTGAGCATTTTGAAAATAGCGCATCATGACGCCGTAACCGAGCGTGGCGAGGAGAAGAACGAAAGCAATAAGGAGAACGCCGAGTGAGGCGACTATCCGCTTCAAGAGCCGACCGTGAGAGAGCCAGGATCGCATGCAGCGGACCATGAGCCACAAGCTTCCCGCATAGAGCAGCAACTTCAGTCCGACTCCGGCGAAATTGGACGTGAAGAACGCCCCGAGAACGATGAGTATTATTCCGGCCAACATCAGAAGACAGAGCACGTGACTGAACCAGAGGTTACGCAGGGAACCGGGCAAGCTGACCTGGACGATTTCGACCAGTGCCCAGCCCGCGAGCTTAACCTTGCATCCGAAACCTTTTGCCGGTCCAAGTCCCTCAAGCATCTCGCCCGCGATTCGAACCGTACGGGAAAGCCATTCAGCCTTCTGCCTGCGGTTGGGACCGGAAGGGATGTCATAATAGGCCGTTAGAAAAGATTGCCATCGGACCGGATGTTCATGGAGCGCTTTCAGTATGCACTCAAGCGGTTTCGAGGTGGTTTTTTTGATGCTCTCGACCAGTTTCTGTTCGTTAAGACCGGGGCCGCAGAATTCATTCATCTGACCTGCAAACCATCGATAGATGCGTCTGTTTTCCGGATCAAACTCTTCCTTGAGAATCGTCTCCCTGACCTGGCGGATGTAACCCTCCCGCAAATCCTTGTCATCGGCGTCGGGAAGAAGAGAGACGATCAGCCGCTCCGCCCCGTCCAGTCGTCCCCAGAGGATATCGTTTTCCCTCCAGCCTTCCGAAAGGAAAGCCCCGAATGAGCCCAGTCTGCTGCCAGCCAGTTTCTTTTCTGATTCCCCTGCACTACGGATGGTGAGGTCCGTGTCACCGGGGCCAATGCGGAAGATATCGACGGTCCCTGTCTCGCCGATCTGGCCGTGCGGGAGTACGCGTGCCATAACGCTACCCACGACTTCGTACGAATTCCAGAGCGCTCCGAGCCAGCGCGCGGCAAGGGATGTCATGTGGTCTTCCGATTTTTCCTCTTCCCTGAGACGGGCGCGTTCGGCATGGACTTTATCGAGGCTGAGCTTGATGACTACCGCCAGGGTTTTGAAGTAATCATTTATCTGAAAGGAAGCCTCTTTAAATATTTCTTCGGCATATGCTTTCTGTCGATCGGCCTCTGGGATGAAGAGCAGTTGCTTAAGATCCTTGCCCGCGAAGCAAGCCCTCAGGGCATCAATCTGGTCTTTGATAGGTTTCATTTCCTTGACGGTGAGCGGGTTTCGGTCGCGGGCTTCAATGCGTTTTTTTGTCTTGTTCAGTGCAACCAGCAGTTCGGTTTCCCGTCGGCGAAAGGTCTCCAGTACCTCCTGGAACGCCTTTCGAGAGAATTCCGGGTGGTTGCTTTCCAGTAGTCCAGCGTTGAGGAGATTTTCCTGAAATTCTTTGAACTCGTGGTCTGTGTAAGCCGAGACGCGGTCCATCATGTAGATGAGATAACGCAGGCGGCTAAGCCGGAATGCCAGATCATATTTGTAAATAAACTGGGTTTCCGAGTAGTTGTCCGGGTCTTCCTTTTTGGTGGTTTCCCATGTGAAATTCGCTTCCCGCCAGGCGCGGACGATAAGGCGAACAACGCGATAGTAATCTCCTGTTTCGTTAAAGCCCAGTTGCCGCGTTGCCACCAGCGCGAGCCAGTCGGAGACAGTCGAAACCTTCATCATCTGGTCGACGACAAACAATGGACCGACTTTGTTTAGCAGGTCGCCCATGGTACTTTTAACGTAGCATTCATAGCCGAGTCTGAATTGAGGAGGCACAAGGTTCGCTCCTGACAGGTCGAGACTGAACAGCTTTTTTTCGATGTCGCCCAGGCGAACGGCGAGGCGGTTGGCATTGTTGATCCGCGTCAGGTCCTGCCGGATGGTTTCGTAGCGAGGCAGTTCGGTTACCGCCAGTACCGAGTTGTCGATGAAGGTGAAATCCGAGCGTACGGGACGACCCTCGAGGTGTTCCGGAAACGGGTCAACGAAGACGAGTTTGCGGGATACCGGACAGTTGGAAGTGCGTTCGCCGATCTGGTCGATCACGTAGCCGAATGGTCGATTGTCCAGATAGCCGCCGTCGGCGAAGACGCGCTGCCGGAAATCAAGCTCATCGATCGGCGTCCGGCCCTCCGTGCCCGGCTCATTGTAGGTCTCGAAGAAATGTTTATAGTCCGAGATATTCCCGGGAGTCAGGTCGGGGTGGATATTCTGTAACTGCATCGGTTCGAAGGCGCCCGGAAAGGAGGATG
>JAQUHM010000240.1 GCA_028683595.1 Geobacteraceae bacterium
AGATCAGAACAAAGAAGAGAGCTTGGGCGGCAATCAGGTAGACGGTACTATTGGTAATGGCATATCGGCCAAATTTTCTGTCTAGCCTGTCAATCAGTTTCATTTCCCTCAATTCCTCCTGGTATCCGCTCAGAACATACTGAAAGAGGCATCATAACAGGATGCCGGCAAAGTGGCAATGCCGTCAGGTTCTGATCTCGCATTGATGCGATGGCCGGCAAACGACGGCAGTAGTTCCCCTATCTTTCGTAAACCAGAAAGACAACAAAGCAAACCTGAAACTTAAATAAAAAACCACAGGGTGTAAACCCTGTGGTTCATAGTGTTTCTCTTTATATAGTATTTTTGGATCAACTGCAATTTTTTTTGAACTATTTCTACAGATCAGTCTCGTTGCCGATTAGTTCACCTCAAAATATCCAAATCCAGGTTTATTCCTTTTCGTGTAAAGAATTCCCATTTTTCCGGACATAGCCAGATATTCCTTGTCACCCTGTACGTGAAAACTTACCAGGCTGTATTTTCTACGGTCAGAAGTTTCCGTCAAGATTACCGTCACGCCATCATCCGGTCTGAAAAGAATCTGGTCAAGGGTATCTGGGAATCGACCATTTTGTGCAAAGAACTGGTCCAACCCAACTATTGCAGTTTTAATGTTTTCCAAGGCAGCAGCATTACAGGTATTGGTACGAAAACTCACAAACTGTTGAATAGCGTGGGCACTCATGACTCCGAGAAGCGTGATTCCTATGAATCCCAATCCTGCCAGAGCAATGATAAGTCTGGTGGAGCAGAATTTTTTATCAGGTTGCTGTAGACTACTGCACAAAGGACATATCTGCGCATCAGTAGTGATATCGCCACCACATATACGACAGTATTTGAACGCAAATCCTCTCATCATTCGCTATGGTCTCTCAAAAAAAATGTAACCCTCTGAAATTGAGGCCAGCACCAGGAGCACATTCTTGCCCCAACCATTAGGCAGTACTTATATAATTACAGAAAGATTACACGTGTTTTTATTTTATTCAAGTTTTCTAATTTTAGTTCATATGGAAATACGTACTAATTGTGAACTCGACAAGCCAGAAATACAGGAAAAGTAATAAAAACAAAGAAAATGGAGAAAAGGGAGAATATCTGTTATGCCAGGCCGTGGGAATGAACAGGAGCAGAAAGTTCCAAAGAAGAGTAAAAGAAATCCCGTCACCCTAGCCTCATATAACGCAAGGTAAGGTAACGGGAACAAATGATAAGATATTTAATGGTTCAGGTTTGTCAGGACTCTATCGCGTTACTATCTCCTGACACATATTTTTTCTGTTGTTTAACGTGATCCGTGGCTATAAGCATATACATGGCAGGGACAACGAACAGGGTGAAGAGGGTTCCGATGGAAATGCCTGTCATGATGACGAGACCCATATTATAGCGGCCCACGGCTCCTGCTCCGGAAGCGGTTACCAGAGGAAGAACACCAAAAACCATTGCCGCTGAAGTCATAAGAATCGGGCGCAGGCGGATGCCGGCCGCAGCCTCAATAGCCTCCCGTTTGTTTTTACCTTCGCGCTGCAGGTCGTTGGCAAATTGAACAATAAGAATTCCGTGCTTGCTGATGAGACCAATAAGCGTCACCAGACCGACCTCGGTATAAATATTCAAGGAAGCCCCACCAACCCCGAGGGAAATAAAAATCATTGCACCACAAATTGACATGGGAACACTGACCAGCACGATAAAAGGATCACGGAAGCTCTCGAATTGAGCAGCCAGAGCAAGAAAAATGATAATGAGCGCGAAGAAGAATGTGAGAATCAAAGCGCTCGATTCCTGGATGTACTGGCGTGACTGCCCGGCATAGTCAATGCTGTAGCCCTTGGGAAGGACCTCCCCGGCAAGAGCCTTCAGCTTGTCAAGGGCCTGCCCAAGGGTCACACCCGGGGCAAGAACCGCGGAGATTGTTGCGGAATTGAGCTGTTGGAAGTGATTGAGTGACTCCGGCACAACCTTTGTCTTCAGGGTACCTATGGTGGAAATTGCTATGGGCGTTCCATTACTATTTTTGATGTAGTAGTCACGCAACTGCTCGGCATTGAGGCGTTCCTGCTGCATCACCTGCGGAATTACCTTGTAGGAACGACCGGAGATGCTGAAATAATTGACGTAGCCGCCACCCAGCATCCAACCGAGGGAAGAACCTATATCAGACATGGAGAGCCCCATTTGGGCGACCTTGTCACGATCGATATCCAAAGTCACCTGGGGCTTGTCAACCTTCAGGTCATTATCCATATAGGCAAAGAGGCCGGTTGCCAGCGCCTTTTGCTTGAGTGTTTCTGACAGCGTATTCAGCGTATCGAATGATTCGGTAGTTCCAACGACAAATTGTACCGGCAGACCGCCCCCGCCCCCGGGGAGTGGTGATGGTAGGAAGGAAACGCCGCGGCCACCAGCAATCCCGGCAAGTTTCATCTGTACGTCAGGATTCAGTTGCATGGAAGTTCGGGTACGCTCATCCCATGGTTTCAATACCATGCCGCCAATACTGGAGTTGAGGCCGTTGACACCATCCAGTTGGAATACATGGTCAGTTTCAGGGTACGAGGCAAATATCTTATAGACTTCCTGGGTATAGAGCTGAGTCTGCTGCAGGCTCGCATTGGGTGCGGTAGTAAGCAAAGAGATAACAATCCCCTTGTCCTCCTGGGGAGCAAGTTCACTCTGGGAAGTGGCATAGAGGAAGTAGATACTGACCATGATAATGGAAGAAAAAACGGCAGTTACCACCAGGGTATTGAGGGAACCATGAAGCAGCTTCACATAAAAGATGCGGATTTTTTCAAACAGAGTATCGACAAAATTTACGAACCGATGCTTTCCTGCTTGGTCATAAGGTTTCAAAAAGCGGGAACACATCATCGGTGACAGGGTGAGCGCAACAATTGCCGAAATACCCACCGCTCCCGCAAGGGTGAAAGCAAACTCGGTAAAGAGGGCACCGGTAAGACCTCCCATGAAACCGATGGGGACATACACCGCAATGAGAACGATGGTCATAGCCACGATTGGCATGGCAAGTTCCCGTGCCCCCTGGATAGCTGCCTTGAACGGCGGCATCCCATCCTCCATATGACGGTGAATGTTTTCCACCACAATGATGGCATCATCAACCACAAGCCCGATTGCCAGAACAAGGGCAAGCAGGGTCAGAAGGTTGATGGTGTAGCCGAAAGCCAGCATGAGAAAGAAGGCACCAATAAGGGATAGCGGCATGGCAATGGCGGGAATAATTACCGAACGGGCCGAACCCAGAAACAGGAAGATTACCAGGGTAACAATCAGTAACGCCTCCACCAGGGTCTTGACTACCTCATCGATGGAACTGTTGACAAACTTGGTCGCATCGTAAACGATGCGACCGTTTATCCCTTCAGGCAGTTGGGTCTGGATGCCGGGGAACGCCTGGCGAACGCCCTCGACGACGGAAAGCAGGTTTGCCGTGGGTGACACCTTGATACCGATATAGACGGCGGTTGCATTATCGAAGGAGACCGATGTATCGTAATTTTCCGAACCAAGGGTAATGTTGGCAATGTCCCCCAGGCGCACGATGGCTCCGTTTTGTGACTTTATTACAAGGTTACGGAACTCCTCGGTTGTATGAAGGGTTGTATTGGCAACCAGGTCGACGGTAACCATTTGCCCCTTTGTTCGTCCGATGGCAGAGATAAAGTCGTTTGTTGCCAAGGCGCTGTTCACTTCTGTTCCTGTAACACCAAAGGCTGCCATCTTTTTCGGATCAAGCCAGGCACGCATGGCAAACTGTCGGCTGCCAAGGATCTCTGCCGTCTGCACACCTTCCACCGCCTGAAGTTTTGGCTGCACCACCCGGATCAGGTAATCGGTAATCTTGTTGGTGGGAAGGTCCTTACTGTAAAAACCGAGATACATGGAATCAATGGACTCCCCTACCTGCACACTGATGACCGGCTGCTGGGTGTCCTTCGGCAGTTGGTTGAGCACAGCATTGACCTTTGTCGTTATCTCTGTCAGCGCCTTGTTCGGATCATAATTCAAGCGCAGATTGGCCGTGATAGTGCTGGCACCCTGGGTACTCATGGAAGTCATGTAATCGATGCCATTTGCCTGGGCTATGGAGTTTTCCAGCGGCGTAGTAATAAAGCCGGACACCAGATCCGGATCAGCTCCGAAATAGGTGGTTGAAATGGTGACGACGGCGTTCTGGGTCTCGGGATACTCCCGCACCAGCAACTGATCCATGGAGCGCAGACCAAGCACGAGAATCAGGAGACTGACAACGGTAGCAAGCACCGGGCGGCGAATAAAGATATCGGTAAAATTCATCGTATGCCTTCCACTGTATGAAGTTCTGCTTCAAGCGAGCGCGGCAACCCGCGATCCCGCCACAAAGAAAACGGACCCACCCTACTCGTCTTTGGGTTTTGGCGCCATTTCGTTAGTAGGGACAACCTGGTTGTTGATAATCACGGGACTGCCATTCTTTAACTTCATCTGTCCGGCAGTAACCACAATGTCACCGTCCATGATACCTTTGAGAATTGCCACCTGGTCGCCACGAGTACTGCCCGTGGTGACAAAAATCTGCTTGACTGTCAACTCGGGTTTACCGTCAGGCCCCTTCGCACCCTCCTGAACCACAAATAACGTTTCCCCATAAGGATTAAATGCAACCGACGTCTGCGGGACAGTAATGTACTTCTGTATTATGCCGGCCTGAACCTGAACCGAAGCATACATACCCGGCAGAAGCACATGACCGGGGTTTGCAATGGTCGCCTCAACCTGGACATTGCGAGTCTCAGGATCGACCTTCGGGTTGATGGAAGATATTTT
This sequence comes from Geobacteraceae bacterium, assembly GCA_028683595.1. Taxonomy (GTDB): domain Bacteria; phylum Desulfobacterota; class Desulfuromonadia; order Geobacterales; family Geobacteraceae; genus RPRC01. Next base: position 4,879 of record JAQUHM010000240.1, read on the forward strand.
CCCGACAAAGTTCCGCCCGGAGTAACCTTCTATGGTAACTATGACCTTTTGGCCAAGGGAAAGATTCGCCAATTCCTGCTGGGGAAGATAGAAGTCAGCATAGAGGTTGTTGAGTTCCTGGAGGGTTACAATCTTATCGCCCGGATTCAGATACTGTCCCGGATTGACCGTAGTAATTCCGAGCCGCCCTGAAAACGGAGCACGGATACTTTTCTTGGCCACAATTGCCGCTTGTTCAGCCACGATTGCTCGCTTGCTTTTCAGGTCCGACTCATCCGCATCGAGCACTGCCTGGCTCACTGCCTTAACGGCAAACTGCTTTTTGTCTCTCTCGTATATCGTACGTGCAAGCTCCGCTGACGCCTCGCTGGAACGTAGTTGGGCAAGATCAGAATCAGCATTAAGCTGCACGAGAATCTGCCCGGGCTTAACGGTGTCTCCGGATTTAAAATGTATGCTCCGCACCAGTCCAACAATCTCGGTTGTTACATCAACACCATGAACGGCCCGTAGAGTTCCTATGGCTTTGAGTTCGGGCTGCCAGGTCTGAATGGTTGCCCTAATTGTAGAGACGGTTGATGGTGGCATTTTTTGCGATGCCATGGATTTTTTGATCATCTGCATCTTGAAGATCTGAAATCCGAAAATACCGCCAAAGAGCAGCCCGACAATGACCAGCATGATAAGCATGCGTTTTTTCATGGGATGTTTCTCCCCCCCTGTGTGAGTGTGAACGTGAGGTTTCATCATTTCTTTTCCCCTGCCGCAGAAATATCCTCTTGCGACTCCCGATTCCACCATCCACCTCCCAGAGCCTGAAACAGCGCGGCCGTATCGGCAAAGCGTGCTGCCTGAGCCTGGACAAGGCTAACATGTGCCTGCTGAAACTGGCGCTCGGCATTCAGGAGAGAAAGATAATTGACAGAGCCGAGACGAAATTGCTCCCGTGACATTTCCATAGATTCACGGGCAGCCTGATCCGCATCCGCCTGAGCACGAAGTGTCTTGGCATCAAAATCCAGTGCCCGCAGCGTATCGGCCACGTTCTGAAATGCCAGGAGTACGGTATCCCGATACTGGGCAACTGCCTGGTCATATGCGGCAATCGCGGCCCGACGTTTCGCGGTAAGCTCGCCTCCATGAAAAAGTGGCTGGAGCAGGCCCGCGCCAAGGCTCCAGATGGAAGTGCCGGAAGTAAAGAGATCTTCGATCTTTACAGCATTTGTCCCAAGGCTGCCGCTGAGGGTTATTTTGGGATACAGGTTTGCCGTGGCAACACCCACCTGGGCGCTTGCTGCGTGGAGGAGTTCTTCAGATGC
>JAQUHM010000241.1 GCA_028683595.1 Geobacteraceae bacterium
GGGACGAGCAGGACATCGTCAAAGGTAAGAGCCTACTGAATGCTATCTTCTATCATCACGCGCTCCTTTATGCTCTGAAAAAGCGTGATTTCTATAAATATTACAGGCCTTTGCTTTAGTCAAGTTAAAAGGACCTCAGAAGTAGTGAAAGAACCTTTACATAGACCCCAACCACTGGCGGAGGGCAGGACGGGAAACAGCGGTAGAGCAATCTCCAGGCACTGAACCATGAAAGGACTTGACTCACTGAGGAATGAAAACTTCCTTTGCCCCGATACGGTAGAGAGTTGCCGTTATGAGGCGCACTGCATTCTCCAGGTCGGACAGGGAAAGCACCTCCACTGGCGTGTGCATATAGCGGAGCGGAATCTTTACCAGGGCAGTGGCAACACCTTTCCTGCTGATCTGCATGACATTTGCATCGGTACCGGCCGGCCGCGGGTGGCCGGTAAGCTGAACCGGAATCTTTTCCCGTTCCGCCGTGTCCACGAGGAGATCGAAAAGGGCCGGATTGATATTGGCTCCGCGCGGGATTATAGGTCCCTTGCCGAGCCCCACGTCGCCATTCTGTTTTTTGTCCACATCGGGCTGGTCGGTACTGAAATCTACCTCGACACAGATACCGACATCAGGCTTCACCGTATAGGAACTGGTAGTTCCGCCACGAAGACCAACCTCTTCCTGCACGGAGGAGACTCCGAACAGATCCACCGGAAGTTTTTTCTTCGCCCGGGCAACGGCCCTGAGCACCTCGGCCACGACAAAGCTGCCCGCCTTATCGTCGAATCCACGTCCGGCAATGCGGTCCCCTTGAAGCTTCTCCAGCCCGGGAGAAAAAGTCACCGGGTCACCGATGCGCACCAGTGCGGCCGCTTCATCCCGGTTGGCAGCCCCGATATCAATATACTGGGCATCCAGTTTCACCACCGTCTCGCGGTCCTTCTGTTCCAGCAGGTGAATCGGCTTTTTGCCGATTACACCGGGGATTGGGCCATTTTTCGTATGCACGGCAACACGCATCCCCTGCGTTATCTGGGGATCGATGCCACCGATAGCACCGAAGAAGAGGAAACCGCTATCGTCGATGAATTTCACCAGCAAGCCAATCTCATCGGAGTGACCGACGATCATAACCCTCGTAAGTCCCTCTCCGGCCCCCTTGATCGAGGCAATGGCATTGCCCAGCACATCACCGGTTACCGGTGCGAAAGGGGAAACATAGTCACGGAAAACCCTCTGGGCCGGTTGTTCGAATCCCGAGGGGCTCGGTGCGGCCACAAGGGACCTGAGGAACTGGAATGATTCTTCGCGCATAATATCTCCCATTATTGGTTTTTAGTTGAAAGCAGGTTCAAGGTTCAAAAATCGAGGATAACGGTCAAACCTCTTTCCTTTTTCCTCGTTCCTCGATTCTAAACAATTTCCCCAAGCAGCGAGTTCTGGAACGCTTCGACGATACGTACCGTGACGAGCTTTCCAATCAGGGATGGATCGGCGGAAATATTGGTAATCCTGTTGCCGCTGGTGCGGCCGAAGAGCTGGTCGCCACGCCGGCTGACACCTTCCACAAGCACTTCCTGGATGCTGCCCTGCAAAGAGTTGTTTCGCTCACGGGTCATGATATGTTGCCGATGCTGAAGACTGTCCAGCCGCTCCTGCCTTTCCTTTCGGGTCAGCGTGTCGGCAAGTTTTGCCGCCGCTGTCTCGGGACGCGCAGAGAAGACAAAGGAAAAGAGATCGGCAAAGCCGACTTCCTCCATGAGGGAAAGGGTCTCTTCAAAGTCCTCAGCAGTCTCGCCCGGGAAACCGACGATCATGTCTCCCGTGATCGTGATATCGGGACGGGCAATTTTCAACGCAGCGATCCTGTCCAGATATTCGCGGCGGGTGTAGCCACGATTCATCGCTTTGAGCACCCTGTCGCTGCCGGACTGGGCCGGAAGGTGGATGTGGCTGCACAGTCTCGGCAGTTCGGCAAAGCAGGCAATGAGATCGGGGGAAATATCCTTAGGATGGGAGGTGGTAAAGCGGATCCGCTCGATTCCGTCAATTTCCGCGACGCGGCGCAGCAGTTCGGCAAAGCTTGGTTCTTCCGGGCTTTTAATGCCGTAGGAGTTCACGTTCTGCCCCAGGAGGGTCACCTCCCTGACACCAATTTCGGAAAGTTCGCGAATTTCCTGCAGTATCTCCCCGGAACGCCGACTGACCTCCCGTCCTCGCACGAAGGGAACGATGCAATAGGAGCAGAAATTGTCGCAGCCCTGTATGACGGTTACAAAGCGGGCGACACCGCCGGCAGCCTCCTTGCGGGGAAACAGGTCAAGGCGGGTCTCAGGATCGAGAAAATCATTCCGGGTAAGCCGCTCACCCTTCTCGGCTGCACGGACCATGTCCGGCAGCAGGTGCAGAGAGTGTGTTCCAACAACCAGGTCAAGATAGGGAATGCGCTTGAGAAGGCGGTCACCCTCCTGTTGCGCAATGCAGCCACCAACACCAAGCAGAACCTTCTTCTTCTCATTCTTCAGGCTCTTCAATCGCCCCAATTCGCTAAAAACCTTCTGTTCGGCCTTGGCCCTGATGCAGCAGGTATTGAGAAGTATCAGATCGGCTCCGGCAGCACTGTCTGTCTGTTCGTAATCAAGATCTTTCAAAAGTGAAACCATGGTCGCGGAATCGTTGACATTCATCTGGCAGCCGAAGGTTTCTATGTAAAGCTTTTTGATGTTATTCACGCATACCCTTTGATGATAATATTCCTGTGATAGTACGCAATTTCCCCCTTTGCCGTCAACTGGTTTCCCCATGGATCCGGGAACTGCCTGCCTATTCCACCGGAATCAAACAGAGGTTCAGAAAGAAAATTGAACCATAGCGATGGGTCAGCCGCTATTTACTGTGACAACGCCCTGGCAAACAATAATAAAGATACCGTCGGTTGATTTCTATCCAAACCTGAACACTTGACGCGGGAGGCATTGCTCGACTACACTTCCATATCGTTTAACCAGGAATTATTTCTTTCTCCTAAATTAATGATACTTTCTGCTGGCAGACAGGAGCAATTACATGGGCAACAGCCCGATTCTCAGCATCATTGAAAACATCGAACCCGGCGTGGTAATCCTCAACAACGACCTTTCGGTGTCGCATATCAACCGGATGTTTCTCCTGATGTTCAGCCATTTCAAGCGGGAGCGGCTCTTCGAGGGAAACGTGCTTGATTTCCATGACGAGGAAATCCAGAAAAGAATCACCGAGATGCTCCGTCTGACCAGGGAATCGAAGCGTCAGATCCCTCTTTCCTTGAAGATCATCAGACACGATGGTCTCGACTGCTATTTCCTCATCAAACTTGTCCCTCTGGTGGAAAAGGACATGGCTGATGAAAAGATCTGCGCCCTTTTCTACGATATCACACCATTTATTACTACCGAAAGAAAGCTGATCCGCATTCCGGTCACATCCGGAGACGAAATCCATCTCCTGAAACCGGAAGAGATCGTTTACCTGAAAGCCGACAACATCTATTCCAGGATCAGCACGGACTCAGCAGAGTACCATTGCGATTTTTCCCTCGGCTCCATCGAAAAGCGTCTGGACAAGCAGATGTTTTACCGCATCCACCGCAGCTACCTGGTAAACATCTCCAAAGTCCGCAAGGTTCAGCGTGACCGTTCCGAGTGTTCCGTCGACGTGCAGGGAACCGAGACCCGTCTTCCGATCAGCAGATCAAAACTGCAGGATTTTCTCGTCGAAATCGGCCTGAAATAAACCTCGCTTGCTTTACCTCATAATAGCTTTCGCTTTGATCCTTATCCCATAATCCGTAATCCTCGTTCTACAATCCTCTTTCCTTGCTCTTTACCCCTTACCTGTCACTCCTCAAACCCGACCCTTTCACTCGCAAATCTGACCATTCACAAGCCATACCGGCCATCAGCAAGAAACAGTTCCAGAAAGCTTCGCTTTGCGCTACTATGGCCCCGTTTGTATGACACTCGGATTGCGGCATGCCTTGCCGAATTATCCGTGCGAAACACATCTCAAACTCTCGTGTGGAGGAAAGCATATGGCTAACGAAACGATACAGAAAAAGGACCTGCGAAGCGCCGACCCCGCTGCCGTGGAAATGCTGCAGATCGCAGATCGTGAAGGAATCGAAACTATCTGGGAGAGGCACGAAAAGCAGCAACCCCAATGCAGTTACGGGCAACTCGGCACCTGCTGCAGGATTTGCTCCATGGGACCATGCCGTATCGACCCTTTCGGTGAAGGCCCCACACGCGGCGTCTGCGGCGCAACGGCTGACACCATGGTTGCCCGCAATCTGGCCCGCATGGCCGCAGTCGGATCCTCGGCCCATTCAGACCACGGCCGCAAAGTTGCACAACTGCTCAAGGCCGTAGCAAACGGCACCAATACCGATTACCAGATCACTGATCAGGAGAAGCTTTGCGCAGTGGCAATTCGTCTCGGCATTGAAACAGAGGAACGCCTGCTGATGGATATCGCCGCCGATGTTGCGGAAGCCGCAATTAACTGCTTCGGTAAGCAGGATGAAGAGCCAATCATCTTCGCTGAAAAATATATGCCGAAAAAGCGCTTCGAGCGACTGAAAGGCCTGGAGGAATCACTCTACGAGGCAACCGGTGCGAAAATGGGGCTCCTGCCCCGCGGCATCGACCGCGAGGCGGTTGATATCCTCCACCGCACTCATTTCGGCTGCGACGCCGACCCCCTCTCGCTGGTGGTTCAGTCAGCACGCTGCTCCCTATCCGATGGTTGGGGAGGTTCTATGATCGCAACGGAACTCCAGGACATCCTGCTGGGCACGCCAAAGATCCGGCAGATACGGGCCAATCTGGGCGTACTGGAAGAAGAGAGCGTCAACCTGGTCATCCACGGACATGAACCGGTGCTTTCAGCCAAGGTCGTGGAGATGTCCCAGCTTCCGGAGATGAAACGTCTCGCCGAAGAAGCGGGCGCGAAACGTATCAACGTTGTAGGTCTCTGCTGCACTGGCAACGAAGTTCTGCTGCGGCAGGGAGTTGGTATCGCAGGAAATGAAGGCCAAAGCGAACTGGTAATCATGACCGGAGCAGTAGATGCAATGGTAGTGGATGTCCAGTGCATCTTTCCTGCCCTGGCCGATCTCTGCTCCTGCTATCATACCCGCTTCATTACCACCAGTGAACAGACAAAGATCCCGGGAGCCACTCACATCCAGTTCGACGAACACCATGCGAATGACATTGCCACGACAATCATCAAAACAGCCATCGAAGCCTTCCCGACCCGGAACAAGGCCAAGGTTTACATCCCCCAGCATACGGCAAACGCCATGGTCGGCTTCACCGTGGAGGAGATTCTCAAGGCGCTTGGCGGAACCCCACAGCCCCTGATTGACCTGATCGTGAACGGAACGATCAAAGGCGTGGCCGGAATTGTTGGCTGCAACAACGTCAAGGTCCAGCAGGATTACTTCCATCAAACCCTGACAACCGAGCTCATCAAGCGGGACATCCTGGTTCTCGGCACCGGCTGTTGGGCCGTGGCCGCTGCAAAAGCCGGGCTGATGGACCTTCCGGCCCAGGAACTGGCCGGCCCGGGACTCAAGGCTGTCTGCAAACAACTGGGCATCCCGCCGGTCCTCCATATGGGTTCCTGTGTCGACTGCTCTCGAATGCTGAACCTGGCAGGCGGGATCGCCGACCACCTTGGCGTCGATATCTCGGACCTGCCGCTTGTGGGATCGGCCCCGGAATGGACCACCGAAAAGGCTGTGGCCATCGGCACCTATTTCATTGCCTCCGGCATTCCTGTCCACCTCTGGCCCATGCCCCCGATCCTGGGTGGCCCCGAAGTTACGAAGATCCTCACGCAGGATGTCAAAAGTGCCTTGGGAGGCTGGTTCTTTGTAGAAGAAGACCCGGTCGCCACCGCCGACCAGATGGAACAGATCATAATGGACAGGCGCGCTGCACTCGGCCTTGAGAATTAACTGGTTTCCGTCCGGAAACTGACTTTTCTCTCCCTCTCCCCTGGTGGGAGAGGGGTGGGGAGAGGGGGAACCGGTTGATTATGTCACCCTCCCCCCAACCCCCTCCCATCAAGGGAGGGGGAGAATCTGTGCGTTTCCGAATTGAAAACCAATAGATTCATATCCGGAGTTTTCGGATGAGAAGTAACTACCC
>JAQUHM010000242.1 GCA_028683595.1 Geobacteraceae bacterium
CCTGTCCGGCATGAATGAAGAAGCCCACATCGATGAAAATATCGCCCTGGCCGATCAGGGCCATGCAGGTGTTTTGCAGCCTGCGGAACTGGAGTTGGTAACCCGGGCAGCCAAAACCTATCGGGAACTGATGAAGGTGGGCTGTACCGGCTGTGGATACTGCATGCCTTGCCCGGCAAATGTGGCAATTCCCATCTGTTTCGAAGTGTATAACAACCTGCATATGTTTGATCAGCCTGACTCAGCCAAGTTCGGTTACGCCTTCAGGATGAGCGGCGATCTGTCCAATGGGGTCTCAGGCTACGCGTCCCAGTGCACTCAATGCGGTCAATGTATCGATAAGTGCCCCCAGCAGATCCCGATCCCTGACGTGCTCGCTCAGGTCGCTGCTGACATGGAAGACGAAGATCTTCCAAAACGACTGGCGAGAGTCCGCGAGATAATGATGAAAAAAGCAAAATAGTTTCCATCCGGAAACTCCGGATGTGAAACTATTGGTTTTCTTGCCGGGGGTATTTGTGCAGGCAAATGTCTAAAAGTCAACCCTGCCCCGATTGGAAAACTTCGTGGAGTTAGGTTAGACTTTGACAATGAGTCTTTGAATGTCAAACAATACAAGCCTGACCGCACTTCCCTTCCAGTTTTCAGGGATGTGAAGTGCGACCTATTGAAGGCAATGGAACATGCCCATGCACCATAAGCAATCACCACACGGAACCGTGACACAAGAGCAATCATGGTTGAATTCCCTTGTATCGATAAATCCGCATGGCGCCACATTACAGTTGGTACAGTAAGAAAAATCATACTTCAGCACGTCCTGCCGGAATGCCTTAAAATCGGGATCACGCCATATATCGGTGATACTTTTGTACTCCAGGATGCCGAACGACTTTGCGCTAATCTCCCTGAGGTAATACCGTCTTTTCATATAGCAATTAAAGGTATGCCAGAGGAAGTAACAGGGATGAACGCTGCCATCCCAGGAAACCATAACCGACCCTCCCTCGATGAAATCACATGTGCGATCAGCCTTGGGCACAATCTCCGGAAGTGTCAGGCGGAGCCCTGTCTCCTTCGAAACAGCTGTTGCTTCGGCGAAAACCCCGGCCATTTCCTCCTGCAGTTTTTCATCTCTCTCAATGAGGTTCTTTACATGTAAAAATACGTCGCTGTGATAGGCATCCATCATCATGTCACGCACAAAATCCAGTATCTGCTGTTCTTCAGTCGTCCTGAACCACTTGTGATGATAGAAAACATCGAAATACCTTTGAATATCGATTCCTTCACGTTCCGCTCTTCTTTTCCATGGCTCGTATAGTGCAGTGGCCTGGTCGGAATTGCAATTGTAGGCAACCTGTGACACGTGGGACGGATCATATGGCAGCATATGCGTGGCAATGACAAAGGATACGCCACGGGAATCCGCCCACCTGATGACCTCCGGCAGTTCATGAAAGGTATCCCGCATCAAGACAACCTCGATGCCAATCTCAAGGTCGGCTTTTCCGGTATGGGTTTTCGCGGAATTGAGATAATGCAGGGCATGCTCGATATCCGCCACCTCGCCGCCTTCCCGAAGCTTTCGGAAGGTTTCACTGGAAACGGAATCCAGAGAGAGACATATGCGGTCAAGTCCGGCACGTATCAGTGCGCGGGCTCGTTTTTCCGTGAGCAGAGATCCGTTAGACTGAAAACCTATCCAGCTTCCGCTTGGCATTGAAGCTTTGGCTATCCTGATAAACTCTTCGAGAAGCGGATGCAGCAGTGGTTCGCCGATGCCGTTCAGCACCAGGCTTTCCAAATGGGGTAAGGCAGGAGCCAATGCCATGAATGTTGCCATGGACATGTCTCCTTCCACTATGCTGGCACCCTCGGCCTGCTTCACACACGCCTTGCATTTGAGATTGCAGCGGGTGGTAGTCTCGACGAAGAGTTTCGATGGATTGCCGCGGAATGCGGGGTGCTGCAGCATTTGCTCAGTGAAATTCATTATGTACCCTCGTCATAGTGTTAAATTGGGTCACGTGGCAACCTGCAGTAATACTTCAAGGTATCAGATGGCAATCCTTTCATTTGTCACACCAGTGCACCTGTTTTTAGTCTTTGAAACCATCGACCATTTAGCGAAACTCACGATAAAATAGAAAGCTTCCCGTGCAGTGCGCCATTATACAGATTATCCACCTATATGACAATTACACTAGTAACAGTGCTTCTCTTGTTCTACACGCACGTGTTGCCGTCAAACGGAGCGAGATGCCAGCCGGTTTTAGGCTGTGTTCGCAAACGCCTGGGTTACTGGCTCCGGCTTCCCAGGGAAACGAGAGCGTTATGTTTGCAGACTAACGGTTAATTTACAATGTAGACTCGACGAAACAGCTGCATCCGTAAGAAGTGACCGAACAAACGGGGATTCAGGGGGAAGACGTGCAAGGACCGGAAGAGATATCGAGAGAAAGGCGGTGAATGTAAGTTATTGCTTGGCTCCGGGATTGTCCCCAGACTGTTTTTTCTTTCCGTCACGCGGAAGTTGACAACTGTCCGACATTCAGGTCTGGACTCCCATTCTGGGCAGAATCCAGCGATTGAGAGCATACCAGACAACGATGATACCAACCAGATAAAGCCAATCCATATTTCTTCTCCTCTCTGCTTCAGCGTCCTTCGAGGTAGACTTACGGTACGATCTGTTAACCAGTTTTTCGATTTTACCCCAAAAAAGTAAATTTGCGCCACCATTTTACCACATTGCCTTCACCAGGGGGGAAACCATCTGTCTGCTGGGTAAAGTCGAATTAATGCTGGTGGTTGTCGACAACCGGGTGGAATACCTTATCGTTCGCCTGAAAGATTCAACTGGATACGACAAGTTTTCAGAGGTGGAGTATTTTGTTCCCAGGGACGCCGGTAGACCAGCTCCAGGGTTGCGTCACCCGGTGTGGTTGCCCTGAATACGAAGGATGTGACGCCACCGGCCCCGAGCATCCGGCTGTCACTGCGATGGACAGGCTCTCCCTGCTGAAACAGCAAAGAAGGAAGAGCGGTTACCTGCCACGTATAGCCGGTGGTCGGATTGCCCGGCAGGCGTAATTCCAGCACATCTCCAACGGACAGGCTCTGCCGGGTGCCGCAGGCTGTATCGTCAAGCGTAATGTTTGACGCACAGGAGAGTTGGGGGAGAAAAAACAGTGTGACCATCAGAACACGGCTGAAAACTTTATTCATAGACGTGCACCTTTCTTTTCGGAGAGTCTGTTCGAATACTCCTGAAAATGACTTCTCGTTCACTATCAATCCAAGGAGTATACAAGTCTGTCCATGGTTGTCCACACATCCTGCCCCCCATTCTTAAGCAGGGCTTTCCATTTCATCGTCACACGAGGCCCGTCAAACCGTCACGAGAACATAACAATAATGTGTTTCAGTGTGATCTTTGGAGTCTTCGGCAGAGGGCAAATTCCAGGCGTTAAAAGGAGCGCCGCCCGCTCCGGTCACTACCTGACAGATGGTATGCCCGTCCTGATCTTTGATATGCAGGACAAAGGGGTCACCCTCGAAAATGGAAAATGAAGCCGTGAGGTTCAAAATTCTCTTTTCAAGGGCAGCCCCCTCAGCCTTTCTTCGAAAGTCTCTAAATAACCTAAAAAGTAGTATATCCCCTACCTACCTTCTCCGTTCTGAATTCCATCTATCATGTTCTTCTTGAGACTGCTTCTGATTGTCTTCCTTCTGCTTGTCCTGCTTCTGCTTGTCCTGTTTCTGTTTGTCTTCCTTCTGTTTGTCTTCCTTCTGTTTGTCTTCCTTCTGCTTCTGCTGGTCTTGTTGCCTCTGCTTCTTCTGCAGCTGTCCTTGCTGGTCTTCTTGTCTTTTGTGATCTATTTGTCTCTGCTGGTCTTGTTGTCTCTTCTGATCTTCTTGTCTCTGCCGATCTTGTTGCCTCTTCTGGTCTTCTTGTCTTTGCCGGTCTTGTTGCATCTTCTGGTCTTCTTGTCTTTGCCGGTCTTGTTGCATCTTCTGGTCTTCTTGTCTTTGCCGATCTTGCTGTCTCTTCTGCTCTTCTTGCCTCTGCTGGTCTTGTTGTCTCTTCTGCTCTACTTGCCTCTGCTGTTCTTGCGGTCTCTTCTGGTCTTGTTGCCGCTGTTGGTCTTGCTGTATTCGTTGCTGATTTCGCTGAAACTCTGGCCGCTGTTGATATTGCTGTTGCCTTTGTTGTCTCAGTTCCTGTCTCTGTTGTTGCGGTCGAGGGTGATAGCCCTGGACACCCCAGGTTCTTTGATTTTCCCAATAGCGATTATTATTCCAGCTCTTCCAGTTCTGTTTAAGTCGTTGAGGAGGAATCCGTTCATAGTCCCAGCGATGTCCATACCAATTACGATCTCTGTAGTACCCCCTCCAACCCGGGTCTACATCATAATAAAAACTCGGGACATTGTTATAATAGCTCCAATCCTGGTTATAATATTGTGAGCGATACCAACGACCTTCCCATGGACGCCACCACCAACCATCCCAGAAAAACAAATCAACTAATATACCAGGAACAACATACACGTAGTTCGTATCAGGCAGCACAATAACATCTGGAGACGACTGAAAATCGATAGGCGGTGGCAGTACCGAGTCATATCCATCCTGACCATATTCTGGATATTGTTGATATTGCGTATCAACATATTGGCCGTTACTTTGGTAGGTTGGAGGGATTACGCACCCCAGGAAAGCGGTTACCACCCAGATGCATACCAGGAATTTCACACTGCGTTGTAGTTTTGACATGATGCCCTCTCTTTATCGTTTGCAAAAATTTTCCAAAAAACCACGATAAGCTTATCTCACGCTAATGACCTGTCAACAGGTTAAACATGTGAGAAGTACCGTTGATAAGTGCTTATCTTCCCCTGCTAAAGATACTCTGAGAACCATACCACAGCGGCAATCAAAGAAGTGCTTAATTTCAGTAGTGTTACTGGTGCCACCTATGGATGGTACCAACTCGATTCCAATTTTCACAATCTACTGAACATACCCTTGACCATATAACGTGTTGGCAACGAAATCGTTTACAGAACGTCCACATGATATTCCGATCGATCGGTCTTACGGTCGAACTGAACCGGCCCCATAGACAGGGCCATGCGATTGAAGAGCGTTTTCGGCACATTCAGTGCCTCCAGCGTCGACAGGGACAGCTCCCGGAGCAACCGGCCCAGATCGGCAAAATCCGCCTTCACCAGACTTGGTAAAAAGAGGCAGTAACGACTTGTATCGTGGTAGAACAGTACGCACTGTCTGCGGCCATAAAGAGATGGGCATGCCAGCTCCAAAGGGCTGATTTCGGTGAGTGGCGACGGTGAAAAGTCAGGAAGCTTCGCGGCGAGTTTTTGGGTGCTGTGGATTATCATGTTTTATTCTCGTTCAGAAGCCGAGAGAAGTCGTTATGGATGGAGGCTTGATGCCTTGTGCGCAGAGTGAACCGTGCTCAAGCCCCCCCTGGACAGCAGCGGCAGTTGTCAATAAGTGAAACCTGGCCACACCGCCTCCAGACCTCCAAACTTATGTTCATGGCCAACATTGCAAGATTGCAATCCCGACCCCATTTTTTCCTACCAGACTGCGCCCAGTTCTCAAGATTCTTCCAAGCAATCTTGCAAGGACAGGGGATTGATGTTATCGTCTTTTGGAGAAAATCGCGGAAGAGAGTCCTCCAGTGCTGATAGCACGCACTGCAGAAAATACCGGGAGACCGCGAACGTTCAATTCTGGAGAGCGTATCCCCCGCGATCATGGAAACTGACGGCTTTTCCGATGAGATAACGGTGAAGCTGCAGGCTCAGAACGTACCAGGAAGGTAACCGATGTCACCTGGCGAAGAGAATCCGGCAGTACCCAGCGCCCCGACGGCGATCCGGCCCGAACCGGTCATCGCCTGCCGCGAGTGCGACCTGCTCCAGCGGGAAGTGGAGCTTCCACCCGGCGGTGCCGCCCGGTGCCGCCGCTGCGGCGCGCTTCTCTATCGCAGCGTCCCCAACGGTCCCGACCGGACTGTTGCGTTTCTGCTCGCGGCAGCAATCGTGTACCTTATAGCCAACATCTATCCCATTGTCGGACTGGAAGCCCAGGGAATACGCACGACCACGACTCTCATCGGAGCGGCAAAGGCCCTCCAGGACCAGGGCCT
>JAQUHM010000010.1 GCA_028683595.1 Geobacteraceae bacterium
CCCTTGCACCAGGAGAATGCTGTCATCAGGCAGCGATTTGGTTTTGTCCTTGATCTTGAAGGGTGCCGATGCCAGGACTTTTTCCGCTCCTGCTTCCAGATGGCCTCGGAGGCTGCCCGATTTATGGTCGGCCGGCAGAGTTGGGTCAAGGAACTGGCCGGTGGTCTCCACCACAAGTCGGACCCCTTCTTTCCTCCAGGCGATATCTTTCGGATTCCTCGCTTCACGGAGAATTTTTACCATGATTCCGTCAATATCAAGAATCGCCTGGTCGGCATCAACGATTTTGATTTCGCATTTGCGGGAATGGCCGTACAGGAATCTGCTGAGGGTGCCGTAGGTTGAGTCGGTCTCGATTACCTGGATAAGGTCCTCAAGGCTTTTGCCGACTTCCCTTCCGGTGTTAACAATGATCCTGTCGAAACCTCTTGTGAGAAGATGGTTCCAAAGGGTCAGTTTCCCTATGCGCCCCAGCCCGTTGATGCCCAACGGTTGTGATGTTTTGTCTCCTGTACTCATTGTTGCCCTCCTTGTGATATGTCTGTCCAGTGCCGGTGCTTTTCCGGGTGCCGTTAATAGCTTTCCGTGTATTCTAGCGGATAATTTCCTTCATAGATATTTCCCAATCTGCCATCAATGCCGATTTTATCTCCCAGTCCGAGTTCAACGCCATTGATGAAACATTTTTTCTCCGCTTCTATAACCTGAAGAACCTTGCAGTTGACGATGCAGATTTTGCCGAGTCGGGCCGCGGTAACCGCGGCATGAGAGGTTGCCCCGCCCCGTGCCGTCAGGAGCCCGTCACAGTCGAAGATCATGTCGATATCATCGGGAACGGTGTCCGGCCGAACAAGGATTTTTTTTATGCCCGGGAACTTCCTGGCAGCTTCCTTCAAGTCATCCCGATCAAAAACGATCATGCCGTTCATGGCGCCACCACCAATTCCGATGCCGGAGCCGAGAAAATTCATGGAGTTCTGCTCCGTGGCAAAGACACACAGTTTCTCCGGTTGGCTGGTAGTATAGTCTCTTGTCTGGAGGATGTACATGTCCTCCTTGCGCGGGGACTCGAAGGTGAACTCGATTTCCTGGTGGTTGAATCCGTAAACTTCCACGAGAAGTTTGGCACGGTAGAGCAGTTCCTGGTACACCTCGGGGAAGTCCTTTTCCAGAGATATCTTTAGATTGCCCGGGGTATTTTTTCGCTGGTTTTCTGAAATCGGCAGGGTATGAACCAGACCGGAAACGACGTCTTCTCCCTGGCTGAAGAGGGTGAAGTCTCCATAGAGGTTGACCCCCGGCTTTTCCTCCATCGGATCGCGGGTGAAGAAAACACCGGTGCCGGAGTCGGAGCCGAGATTACCGAGAACCATCTCCTGTACCATAACCGCAGTGCCCCATTCTTCCGCAATTTGCAGGTGGCGGCGGTAGGTCTTGGCCCGGTCCGTGTACCAGGAATCCATGGTTGAAAGGATGGCCTGGATGATCTGGCGAAAAGGGTCCTGTTCTACGTGCACCCGATGCTCTTTGAGAAGACCCTTGTACGAGAGGGCTATCTCGCGTATCTGCGATTCCGTGAACTGAACCTTGCGCGCCACCTGATAGAGGTGTTTAAAGTGGGACATTCTCCGGTCAAATTCGTCACGGGGGATACCGTGGGCCATTCCCCAGCCTTGGAGGAAGCGCCGATAACAGTCCCATGCGGTCCAGCCCATGTGCGGTTTGCGGCTCAGTCCTTCGGCAACCTTGTCATTCATTCCGACGTTGAGGTAGGTATCCATGGCTCCCGGCATGGAGATGGCAGTGCCGGAACGAACGGAGAACAGGAGAGGGTTTTCCGGCGCTCCCAGCTTTTTGCCGGTGATCTCTTCCAGTTCCGCAATCTTCTGCCGGACCAGTTCCTCAATTTCGGCAGTCAGTTCCGGGTTCTGTTGGATTGCCCTGCGGTGCCGAAAGAGTTCGGTGGTCAGGACAAAGCCGGGCGGTATGGGGAACTCTTTGGCATAGAGCTGCTTCAGGAAGTATGCCTTGGCACCGAGGAAGATCTGGTTGTCCATCTCCGGTGTACTCCGGTAAATGGGACTGATGATCAGATCCGAGTCGAAGCTCATTATGTTGTGCAGTACCTCTGGCGTGAGGCTGCCAACCATGGTCCGCAGGGTATTGAGCACGTCGGAGATGAAGTTGTCCAGCGGCTGAACGAGAAAGGCGGAAGAGAGCACTTCCCGGTAAAACTTCTCCGAAAACCGATGAACTTCCTGCTGATCCTCCAGCCCGGCTATACGCTCACGGCCCGTTTGGTGGAGGGTCACGACTTTCAACGGAGTGTCAAAATTACGGAGAAAATACTCTGAAATGATCTCGCGGATGTTCTGGGCCATGAACTGGAACAGGTTGACGAATTGATCGAGAGTGAAGCTTGCGGACGTGAGACTGTATTGGAACATCTTCAGGTTCGCGTCGAATCCCTGATTGGTGATTCCATCAAGCATGAGTCCGTGGCGGAAAAGCTCGATGATTCGGGCAATTCTTCGGAGTGACTTGGCGGTGATATAATTCATGTTCTTCTGGCCGACAAGGTTGGCCATCAGGGCGGTTGCCAACCTCTCGAGACGGAAGGTAAGGCCCATGGCTTCGAATTTTACTTCATGGTATTTCCCGTACATGGAGGGGATTCCCGCGGCAATGTGCCGCTTATGGTAGATATCCTCGCACGCTTCCGATTTTTCCGGATTCAGAATGACCTCGCGCAGTCGTTCCATGAAATAGTACACCCGACGGAGAGCCGCTTCGGTGTTGTTTTCGTCGAGCTGCTTCCCGAATTCTTTTATCTCCTCATCCGGGAACAGGTGAAGCTGGTTCATTACCGGGATAATGTTGTGGCAGTCAAGGGTGTATTTGGTTTTCAGAAGTTGGTAGAGGGCAACCAGTCCCTTGAAACGAATCTGATCCTGTTTGGAATGTCCTTTCAGATACTTTGAAAGGTTAAGATCTTCCCTGTCGAGTAACTCTTCCGGCAAGATACCGCACTTTTCGCACAGGTTCGTGACGATTTCGTGGACCGGGTCGAACCATTCGCCGGAATTCTGCAGGGTCAAATACACATCCTGGGGCACAAAGTCTTTCAGCGCCTCCACGTCGCCGTTGTGCCAGAAGCGTATAATTTTCTTGGTCAGTTCGATATGGGTGTTATTGCTTTCGGTGTGTACCTGTTTGCGGAGAAAATGAATCAGGCGGTCTTGCCGGAAAGAAACCTCATCCATTTTCGTGGTGATGTCGCGCAGCTCACCTTCGGCTCCGATCTCGTTATAATAGACCGGAAAGATACGGGCCAGCTGCTTTATCATCTTGAAGATGGGAGCGACATCTGAATTCAGGAGCTTGGTAATGTCCCTTTGGAACAGGTCCGTATCGGAGATGAATATTCCCTTGACGCGGAGATTTACGATCAGGGCCGAGAGGAGCTTCAGCATTTTCTCGGGGCTGCATTCGATCAGCTCCATCCAGACCCGGATGTTCTTGATGTGGTTTTTGTCGATGCAGACCTGCCAGTCCTGATTGATGCCGAAGACATTTCCCGGCACGAAGCCGAAGGAGATCAGCCGATCGATGAAGCTGTTGATGACGACCGGGTTTCCCAGTTCGATCACCTCTGTCCCGAGAGTTAGAATACAGTCAAGGAGGGTTCCCAAATGACCGTCTTTTTGTGATTGGAAGAGATGGAATATTCTTTCCAGAAAAGTTAACAGCTCTTTCTCGGTGCAGGCGCTTTTGATGATGCGGAGCATCCTGTTGAGATCCCAAAGGAGGTGGTCCTTCAGGTGGGCCAAACCTGGAAGACTCAGGAGATAGAAAAGATAATAGATCCGGTCGAGAGCTGGTTCCTCTTCGTCCATACAGCTGCGGAAGCGGTTGGCGATTCCGGAGAAGTCAGCCACCAGCTGGAGTTCCTCCCAGGTTGATGCCTTGGCAAGCTGCTTTTGCAGCTCAGCAAAGAAGGGTTTTCCGATATGGTTGATCCTGGACGTCATGTCGGAGTGGAACAGGGATTTCTTGTTGGTCAGCCAGGATTCGATGGAGGAACTTTTTTCCCAGAAGACGATATTTTCCTGAAGTGCCAGATGGAGCATGCCAATTGTTGTTTCGGTATACCGTGAATCCTTGGCCACATGTTTCATTCTTTCTTTCAAGAATCCGGAAGAACGCACCATGACGTACTGATTGATGGCGAGTGTGTCACGGGTCAGTGCTATGGCTTCATCCATGATTTTGCGCGGGGTTTTCTTCTGTCGGTGAAGCAGGTCTGTAAATTCCAAAAGAGTTTGAAAGGCCCTTTCCTGATGCTGGTCAGGGAGAGGGCGGTGCAACAGTGTTCGGAAGATTTCCAGCAGTATTTCCAGAGGCTTCTCATGCTCTGGCAGAGAGAGATAGAACCAGAGGTCATCCAGGGTAATCCTGCGCAGAAGGTCAACCACCGTTTCCGGGTTGGCGTACGGATGGTGGTATTCCAGTATCAGTTCTTCCGCCCGATTGTGAATCCCGAAATGGTTTTGGGAGAGGGAAAGAAACCATTGGTGCTCTGGAGGGATTTCTATCTTGCTCCGTGTGACGGCAAGATTTACTTCCAAAGCCTTGGAAACGAATTTTTTCTTTGTAGTGTCTGACATGGTCACCGAACGTTAATGCCCCGGGAGCGGTTGCGCCGAGATGCGTAGTAGTGGGGCAGTACAAACTGACTGAATATAAAGGATGCTCTGGGAATTTTGCTGGCTAGAAAGGTTTTTGCGGCCTGAATATCTACACTTCCGTTTACCCCGTAAAACCAAACGGATGGAAGTGTCACCCTTGAAAATGTATCATATACGGTGAGGTAAGAAAACAGAATTATTGAACAGAGAATTAATTGTAGCTGCGAATATTTCCGGGAGAGGTTGGCAGAAAGCACAAGAAAACCGGGCCGCAGCCAGCTAACGTGTCGATGAGCCGCTATTTTTGCGCCCTTGGGTATTTTATTATGGCTAGTCTAGCCACAGAGGATTCTTTTGTCAAAGAGGACTCTTGACGTAATGGTTGTCGGATACTACTATGTACCTAGAGTTTACACAACCCCCAGAGAACGAAAGTTGCTATGGACATATATAAAAAAATCGGGTTTTTTACCCTTGTCGAAATCCTGTTTTTTTCTGCTTTGTGCCTGACCGCACAGGCTTCTCCCTCAACAACCAATGAAGTGAGGGAGTCCTTCTACGATGTTTTCAGTCACGGACTGAAAGTGGGGCACGTGAAGACCGTGTGTGGCCCGGTACTGCGGGACAGTGAGACGGCGTTTCGGTTTCAGTCATTGACCAGCATCGATGTCCACTTCCTCTTTTTCTCCTACCGCCTTGAAAAAAAAGAGGAGGCAATGATAGGCAAGGAAGGGACATACAACTATCGGCGAACCATGCAGGAAAATGATAAGGCTGTTCTGGTTGCGGGCAAGATGGAGGCCGGCGGTTTCCGGTTCAATATCGATGAGGGAGGTTTGAAGCGTACCCTGCTTATCCCGCGTGCGAAATATGACTTCACTACCTTGGATTGCCCTGAGATAACAATGGGTCCTGGTGAAAAGGAGAGGGTTCTGCGGATTCTCGACCTGGAAAATCTGGTAATTGTCACGAGAAAATATAACTGGGTTAAGGACGAGGACGTGGATCTTGGCGGGCGCAAAATTCACTGCAAGGTAATCGATTTCGAGGACCTGAACAAGAAGGGGCGGCGTTGGGTCGAAGGTGACGACCTAGGGGTTCTGGTTATGCGACAGGATGGCAGCGGCAAGGGAGTGACCTATTCGTCACGACTTGCTTCACAGGTCGTCAGGTCAGGCCTGGGTGTTTGGTGACAGGGATCAACTGCTGCCGTATGTAGTGGTACCTTAAATCTCAAGGGAGTCGGAAGATGGTCTCTCCCGACTGTTTTTCGAACCTTGCAAGGAAGTGGGGAAGAGCATGGGTAAGCAGTATTTGGAGTTGCTGGAAAAGGACAGGGAATTTGCTTCACAACAGAAGGTCTTTTTTCTTGCCAGTGCCTCTGGTGAAGAGGTCAACCTTGCGCCCAAAGGCGAGGACTGCCTTCTCTTTCTTGGCCCCGGGAAACTGCTTCTCCTTGATTACCCCGGGAGCAGCAACCGAACAGGGCGAGATCTTGTTGCCGGTGGTTCCCTGACCCTAATGTTCTGTTCCTTTGACGACGATTCCCGGGTTCTCAGGATTTTCTGTTCCGGAGAGGTGGTCAGGAAAGAAGATCCTGAATTCGAAGCCCTTGTTAAGAGCTTCCCCGATGGAGATCCGGAAATTGTGCGCCAGGTGTTCAAACTTTCTGTTCGGGCTGTTGAGAATAGCTGTGGGCTCAGTGTCCCAGTCATGCGCTTTGAGAAAAAGCGTGACGGTGGCGTGCGGCACTGGGCAGAAAAAAAGGCTTTGAAAGCAAGAGGTGGTGGGTAGCGCCAGCTAATGTTTTCTTTTCGAGAAAGTAGAGTCGATCAATTTTTTGTTAGTGAATGTTTTCAGTCCTTTTCTTTGCAGTAAATAAGCCCCCCCTTTTCTTGCTTCCCTTCGGTTCAACGTTTTCTCTGATTTCCCTGTTAGTTCTAAATACTGCTTTGAAGTTCTCATAATAAGTTTTCTGTCAGTTCCCCTGTGTCATGCCCATTAGTAATAGTATGTGAGTGGATATCGCACTCTGGATTTTCTTGTGCTGAGAAGATTTTTCATGGTGCTGGTTAGAAAAAATGTTCTTTCTGGGCGGAATTAAAGGAATAAAAAAGGATATTTTGTAGTGTATTGTGTATACGTCACAATAAAGTTGACACGCACTCGGGTTTGTATGTATAAAACTTAACATTTAATTAATTTAAATGTAGCATTGCATATAAGAATTTGTTATTTAAGGGTGCTTCCACGCTGTCTGTTTTGGGGGTGTCCGGCATTATTTACTCTGGAAAACAACTGGCTCCTGTGTCCCGGGTTTTCTGTATGATGTGTAACAACCAATGAGGAGGTGTTTGAATGGCGGGAAAAATCAGGCAGATGATAGACTCCATCATTACCCAAAGAGCAAAAGACAATCCGATGCTCGAACGTGTCATCAAAACGAAACTGATTCTCAAGGGTATCAATCCGAACAAGTATACTCTTCAGTCCGAAGACGACCCAGTTGTCCTTGGCAAACTCGAGAAGATGATTGCTGAGCTCAAATAGACCAAGAATACGCCTACGGTAGGAGGGTAAGAATGAATATTAAAACCGCATTTTCCGTAAATGAAACCGCTGAACAGAGTGTCAACGAAATTGCCCGGCAATTCGAGATGTTCGACACTGAAATGGTTCTTTTCTTCGCATCTACGAAATATGTACCGGAATCTGTAAGCAGCCTGATGCAAAACGCCTTCCCCATGGCACAGGTTTTCGGCTGCTCAACGGCAGGAGAGATTGTTTCCGGGAAGATGCTGGAAAATTCCATTGTGGCCATGGCATTCAATGGCCAAGCGGTCAAGGACGTAAAAATCGAAGTCCTCGAAAACCTTAAGGATGAGAATTCCGTGAAAAAGGCGTTTGAGTCCCTGGGAACCTACTTCAAGGAGCCTCTGGCTGAGATGGACCCGGGCAAATATGTGGGGATCATTCTCATCGATGGTTTGAGCGGGGCAGAAGAAGGCCTGATGGAGACCATTGGAGACCTTACCAATGTGACAATCATTGGTGGTTCGGCAGGAGATGATCTGAAATTCACCTCAACGAATGTCTACGCCAACGGTAAAAGCTTTACCAATGCGGCTGTTTTGGCAATGATCAAACCGGGTGTCGAGTTCAGTTTCATCAAGACACAGAGCTTCCGTGATCTCGGAAAAAGCCTGGAAGTCACAAAGGCAAATGAAGAGCAGCGAGAGGTTATCGAGTTCAATGGCAAGCCTGCCGCAGTCGCCTATGCTGAAGCTCTCGGGACGACGGTCGAAAAGGCACCCCAGCATTTCATGCATAACCCCGTAGGGTTGTTCATTGAGGACGAGCCGTATGTTCGCAGTCCTCAGCAGATCAAGGGAAGCAGCATGCTCTTTTATTGCAGTGTCATGGAGGGGATGGAACTGTCTCTCCTGGAAGGTACTGACGTTATAGGAGATACGAGGACTGCAATCCAAAAGGCAAAATCAGAGCTCGGGAATATTTCCGGGCTGGTAAATTTCAACTGTATCCTCAGGACGCTGGAACTCAGACAGAATGGTCTCGACCAGGCTTACGGCGAACTGTTTTCTGATGTACCGACAATCGGTTTCAGCTCCTACGGAGAAGAATATATCGGGCACATCAATCAGACCGCTACAATGCTTGTGTTTAAGTAGTTTCCATCCGGAAAGCGTGACTTTTTCCTGGCGGTGTCAATCCTGAGCTTTGCTTGTGTGGCATGCCAGTGTAAGCCTCCGCGCGTACTAACTGATTTTCTTGCCGGAAGAAAAATTCCCGCTTTCCAGATCGGATCCCCGCAGTTTCTCATCTGAATATCCCGGATGAAAGCAAAGAGATTTCCTTCGAAGTTTCATGCTGGAAACTAGCTGTAATCTTGCTGGACGGCAAAGGGCGATTAGAATTTCCATCCCCTGTTTCCACGCTGCACAAGGGACTTTTTGTCCCAGGGGTCACCCAAGTGCGCTGCTTTTTCTCATAATGCAATGATCGCGGTTTTATGAGGAGGAGTAATTCTGCTGTAAGTTTTACAGTTCGTTCCTTTTGAGGGTACCGCAATGCCTGTTCAAATTGAAGAAAGCATCGACTTACTCACGAAGGATAGTGGCCTGAAAGGGAATCTTGCGCTGACGAATATTGCCGATTTGCTGCAATTTCTTTCCTCAAGCGCTAAAAGCGGAGTGATCAGACTGGTAAGCCACCCGGGGGGGGAGGTTGGGAACATCCATTTTGTGGGCGGTGAGCTGGTTTCCGCGGGGTCGAAAAATATTGCCGGGTTGGAGGGGCTTGCCGATTTGCTTTCCTGGGATCAGGGCACTTTCCATTTTGTCCCCGGTGTTGCTGCACAAAAGACAAATATTGGATTGTCAGTACAACACGCCATTATGGAAGCGGTTGTGCTGTTGGATAAACAGGCACGAGACAATGCTGCTACGGTAAAGACCGGTTCAGAAGAAAGGAGCTTAGAGATGCAACAGACCGAAAGGGGTTCCACAGAGGTCATGAATGATTTGCTGGAGGTTCCGGGGGTGGATGCTGTCGTTGTGGTCGGACGAGACGGTTTCGTTATCGAATCCGCAGGAAGCAGTTCCCGGGTGAACATTGACGAATTAGGCGCATCACTTGCCCACTCGATCAACGGAATTGAGGAAATGGGAAGTGAGCTTAATGTCAACAAGTTCCAGGATATGTTCATTGAGTATGGGAGAGCGGTAATCATGTGCCGGCCGGTTGGAGACGCTGTTGCGGCGATCATTACTCCGGATGCTTCCAAGCTTGGAATTATCAGGCATAAAACCAAGAAGCTCTTTGAAGAGCTTGGACAATCATTCTAGGAGGAGTGCTACATGGCGCTGAGATTGGACTACAGTCACGATAATGAAACGCATCGTAACTTTCTTAATGGTCAACCTGTTGTTATGCATTCCCATCATTATCTCGCCTTGATAACGAAACTGGTGGAGGATCAGGATGGCATCAATGCACCGGAGATTCTCCGGGGTTCAGTGGAAGACACTATGCGGGTTGTCTTTGAGGATTATATTGAAAAAAGCGGGCTTACTTCTGCTCAGGACAGGTGCAACGTCGGAAGAGAGTATTATTCTGCCTTAGGTTTGGGCAAAATGGTGATTACCGGAGACGAATACGGTGGAGAGATTCGGCTGGTCCGGTCCCATCTGGATGAAGGATGGGTAAAAAAGTGGGGCGTGCATAGCAAACCGATCAACCATTTTACCTGTGGTTTTATAGCTGCCATGTTTGCCGCGGCGTTCAAAAAGCCTTCAAAAAGCTATGTGGTTACCGAGGTTGCCAGCATTGCGGTGGGGGATCCAGAGGGAAAGTTTGTCGTTAAGGCATCCTGAGAGAGGAGGAGTTTTTCCATGACTGTAATGCGCGATACCGTTGTAAAGTCACTTGCCAAGATTAACGTCCAGGCTGATGAGAACGGTTTGATTCCTGAATACGAGGTGTTGGTAAACCTTCTTCCCATAGCACTGTTGAATACTTTTACGGAGAGAATCATGACGGCGGCTCCTCTTGAAAAGAAGGCTGAAATAGAAGCCGGCCTTGTGAGGGCCGCATATGAATGCGGATACCATACCGGTTGCGGCATCATTACATCGGAAATTTTCAGTGACGTGGTTCTACCCATGGTTACTGAAGGAGAAAAAGATATCTTGCGGGGTGCGTATGCAGCTTTTACCGCCTGGGGATGGGCAAAATCGGGAATCGTGCAGCTGAAAGAGGGCGAAAAAATGATAATTCGCGCTTTTGACTATTACGATGCGGATAGCAATTGTCAAGGCTTGAGAGGATTCATGCTCCGAGGTCTGAGTCAGGCATTCTTTGACCTTGCGTATGCCGATGCTTACCCGGATGGGATGAATACGTATGTGTGCGTGCAAACAAAAGGAATTGAAGTGGGCGACGCCTACGGAGAGTTTGTCGTAACAAAGAAGTAGCGGAAGTACTTTTAGCAGGCGTCTGTAACGGATTCTACGGAGTTGGCAGTGGCAGATCATGTTGTTGAAATAATTGATGGGCACCCCTTCACGGTGGCATTGAAAAATGCTGTTCAAATCAAGTGGAGCGGCATTCTAAACGCCATGAAAGATTCGCAACAGGTTGGCGTGGTCGTTCTTCGGGATGGCCATATTGCTTGGGCAGTCAGC
Source organism: Geobacteraceae bacterium (assembly GCA_028683595.1). Lineage (GTDB taxonomy): Bacteria > Desulfobacterota > Desulfuromonadia > Geobacterales > Geobacteraceae > RPRC01. The sequence goes on from JAQUHM010000010.1 coordinate 10,892, forward strand.
AATACCCAGACAGAAAACTTCGCTTCTTTTCTTGATCGTATCGGCATGGTTCCAAAGGACAGACTTGACGAGGTTGTGCAGAAATTCCGATCGATGGGGAAGTCAAAAAAACTCGGTGCTTTCTTGGAAGAAACCGGTCTGATTTCTCACGCAACCTTACGTGAATGCCTGAAGGCTCATGTGAGTGCTGCCATATCTTCCATGATGAATGATTCGATGATAACCCTTCAGGCCCGAGGCGGCGATATGGTAGTCGATACCAGTCTGATATTTCATCTGAGCGAGGTATTTCCGATATTCGAGGAGACGGTTGATTCAATCGTTTCGTCGCACATTCCGGATGACTCGGAAACCGTCCTGAAAAACAAGGAGAAGTTGCCGGAAGAAAAGGTGTTCCTGCAGGACCTTGCCGCACTGCCCGGTTATCTCTACTCAGTAGTTTCGAACACAGAGGGCAATCAGCTTGCATGCCATGTGGCAGATGGCGTGTCAGTGGATACAAAGCAGCTGCTCCCGTCGCTTCTCGAATGGCTCGGGGCCTCTTCTCTCAGTTCAAGTGAATTGAAAATGGGGAAGGTTTTGTTCGGTTTTGTCCAGAGTGAGGAAGGTTCCCTTTTTGTACATATGGTTGACACAGGAAGTAACTATTTTCTTGCGGTTGCCTGTGATGAAAAAGCAAAATTAGGGGTTGTCAAGCATAAGATGTCTGAATTGATACCAGACATTCGAGTACTGACGGAAATGCAGTAAACCCGATTGGGGAGACGAAATGGCGAATATTGTTTCCATTGTTAGTTCAAAAGGCGGTACCGGAAAAACCACGGTCGCCCTCAACCTGGCTGTTGCACTTGCCGAGGGAGGCGATCATGTCCTGCTGATTGACACGGACCCGCTCGGTGCAATCGGCTTCTCTTTAGCGCAAAGCGATACCGAATGGATGGGTCTCGCGGAGTGCATGATGAAGAAAGCTGCTCTCGATGATACGATCATCCAGACTAAGCTTCCTGGCCTGTCCATTTTGCCGAGGGGGCGCCTGGACCCCCTGGATGTCCCGATGTATGAAGAGTTGCTTGCTTCCTCAGCCGCACTGGGTGAGATAGTTTCCGCAGTGAAGGAAAAGTATCGCTATGTCATCATTGATACTCCTTCCGGTTTGGGGCTTGTTACCAGGGCGGCTTTGTCAGTCAGCAATTATGCCCTTATTCCCCTGCAGGCGGAACCGCTGGCTGTGCGGGCAATCTCACAGACGTTGAGGGTTCTTCAGCACATCAAGGAGAACGAGAACTCCGAGCTGAACCTGCTTGGAATTCTTGCCACCATGGTGCAGCTGAATAAAGACGTATCGTTCACTATCATGAACACCGTCTGGGCGTCATTGGATGGTGTGTTAGAAACCTATATCCCTCGGGCAGATGTCTTCCAGGTTGCGAGCGAAAAGGGGGTGCCTGTGGCGTTCCTTTCGGGTAAATATCCCCCGGAGGCGATCAGGTTTGAGTTGCTGGCTACTGAGATTAAAGACATCATCCAAGGATTGGGTGGCGTGACAGGAGAGGTTGATGAAAGACCGCAGCGTGAACTCATATGATCTGAAAGATGCGCAAAAGATCCTTACCACTCTTGCTCCCTCAACGGGAACGGCGACCCGGCAAAAGCCTGTTTCGGACTCCACGACGGAATATTTGCGCTTTCCGAACAACTTTCCATCCCAGTCTTCACGAATGTCTCTCCAACATAGAGGGGAACCCAAGGGGACGACCGCTGCAGCCGAAAATATTCAGCCACAGAACTTCTCCTCGTGGGAAAGTTGCATTGCCTGGTGTATGAGCACGATCCGCGCTGAAGCAGCTTTTGTGGTTGACTCCCAAGGTTTCATCATTGCAAGCAGGGGGCGGGTGCCCAGTCAAGGCTTCGAAGGGACTGGTGCGGAACTCGTCTGTTCCGTGGAACAGTTGGAAAGAGTTGCACCTGATGCCGGCAAGCTTCTCTGGGTAGACCTTGATTTTGATAAACGCAGGCTTGTTGCGTTTATCACTCCTTCCGAAAGCTCCGAATATTATGTTGTTGGGTTTATTGCCCCTGATTCCGCGTTCTATTCCTTCAAACAGCAGATTACCATTCAGATCATCGAGAACCTGCCGCACCTTGAGTAGAAAAGCAACTTTGGCTAATTGACAAACTCCAGGTTTTCATGCCATCACAGGCACAGATGCCCGGAGTTTGTTATTTTACACCCGTTATTCCCCCCTCAAGTTGTTTGGTGGAAAACACTTACGTATTAACTGCGCAGATTGTATCTGCCTACAGCCCCTCGTATTCTCTCTGTCATATCTTCTGTACGTGTCCCCTGTGGTTAGTTCGCTGCAGTAATTCCGCAGAATGCAGGCTTTTGGCACGCTGAAGCAGCGACCGCTTAGCCAGGTGCTGGATTAAAAGGACCGAAATGGATGGAATGAAGTTGCAGCAGGGGGCACCGGATCTTCTCTTTCAAGGGGTTTCGTTTCAGCGTAGTTGCGGGTATACTTTCTGGATTAGCAATTCAGTTTATTTTTGAGGAGCGCACTGATCCCGGAAATTCCTGGCTTTGGTATGTCCGGTACGTTCTTCCTCGCACGGGGAATACATGCCACCACAGATTAATGACTGGCTCCATACAGCGATAAATATTCCTGCAGAGTTTTCTGGCAAGCTGCTAAGTTCGCTTGTCGTTATAGTGCTCCTTCTGCTTATTCGCACGCTTATCCTTAAGGCGGTCTGGCGCCGGACTGAAGTTTTTCAGATTCGTTATCACTGGCGTAAGATATCGAATTATGTTGCCTTTTTTTTGGCAATTCTCTTTCTTGGCAGGGTCTGGTTTAAAGAGTTTCAGTCAGTTGCCACTTTTTTGGGACTTCTGTCGGCAGGTCTTGCCATTGCACTGAGAGATCCGATTGTGAACCTGGCTGGATGGCTTTTCATCCTTTGGCGAAGACCGTTTATTGTCGGGGACCGAATCCAGATAGGCATTCACGCCGGAGATGTCATCGATGCCAGGATTTTTCAGTTTACCCTTATGGAGATTGGCGGCTGGGTGGCTGCGGACCAAAGTACCGGGCGGATTATTCATGTTCCCAACAGCAAGGTCTTCACGGAACCCCAGATTAATTACACGGAAGGGTGGTTTGACTATATCTGGAATGAAATTCCTGTTCTTATGACTTTCGAGAGCAACTGGAAAATAGCCAAGGAGATATTGGGGGAAATTGCGGAAAGGCATGCCGGCCATCTTGTTTCTCCTGCTCAGTTCAAAATGAAAGAGTCTTCCCGTCAATTCATGATATTTTCTCCCAATCTTGCCCCGTCGGTTTTTACTTCTGTGGCTGAGAGCGGAGTTTTATTGACGATGCGTTATCTGTGTGATCCGCGCAGGCGTCGAGACAGCACTGCCGAGATCTGGGAGGAGGTCCTTGAAAAATTCTCGCAACGGGACGACGTTGACTTTGCTTACCCGACTCGCCGTTTCTTTGATAACAAATGGGAAGGGAAGCCAGGCCACAGGGAAACTACTCCTCCACGTACTGAAGATGCTGCAGAAGAGTGGCGGAATGGGAGCACTTGACAGGTTGTCAACTTCGGAGTATGCACGTATAGCGGGAGCCGGACAGGAGAGAAGCTGTATTATTGACCTTCGGTCCGAGATGATGTCAGAAAGGAATGTCTAATAATGAGTGAAAAAAAGCCGCGAGTAAATAAATTGATTCTGGAAGTGGTGGAGAAACAGCTTGATTCCTGTAAGCCCGTGCAGACGAGGGAGACGCTTGAACGGTTGACGGCGCAAGGCTTCAACGAGGAAGATGCAAAGCATCTGATAGGATCGGCAATTGTTGCCGAAATGCGTTCCATCGTTTCCGAAGGGAGACCTTTCCAGGAGGAACGCCTCGTCTCCCTGTTGCAGGATCTCCCCCGGCTTCCATAGTCGACACGATGTGCTTTCTTGCACTGAGTGTCTCTTTGGGCTCACTGTTTCGTCTTGCCAGAATCTCCTCTAGGCATATTTTTGACTGGCAGTTTTTTCGTTTCCTATGAGGTCGGGTGATGTTTTTGCTAATGACCTGATGGAGAGACTCTGCTCTGGAAAGGAAGCGCTGGATTAATCAGAAGACGTGTCCAAACCTGACGCCAAAATGAAAAACAGGATACGGAGAGTCCTGGTCAGGCTTCAATAGCCGAACCTCCTTGATGGAAATGACAGGATATCGATAGGCAATTCCGTCGAGGGGGAGTGTTTTATCCCCTTCTACCCGACCAACAACAGAAATTGGGAGACCGGTCAAGAAAACCAGTGGGTCGAGAAAGCCGTTACTATGAGCCAGAAACCTGCCTGCGGACATATCGGAGGTTTCCGGTCTGCCCCTGGAGTCGAGATCATGCTGGACAATTTCAATTTCTCCTCCATCGCTGTTATTGCGTACTACTGCAATAATACCGCCAAGCAGTACATATTTCCCAGCATAGCCCCCCGGATTTTCCTTTACCATGCGGAACGTGATCGACGTGTCGACAAGAGCCATTGACTCCTTGCTGATGACATGTGCGCAACCGGCAAGGAGAGAGCAGAGCGCAAGAAGGATCGCCATGTTTCGCATTGGGGCACCTCCGGGAAAAACTGACTTTATCTTCATGTTTGCACGGAATGTCTGAAAGTCAAGATTGGTCGGGCCGGGCAGGGGCCTGCCGGGATCAACGTCTAGTGTTTGGAAAGTGGCGCCCCGCGTCGGCAGAACCACGGGGCAAAAAAGAATGGAAAGAGTAACTGTTTATTTTAAATATCAATATATTTCGTGATGCAATAATATAAATGACGAGTTAAAACAACCAGCTTTTTTGCGGTGTTACTGTACAATGACTTTTTCCAAAACTTCAGAGGAAGGTAGCCATCGTAGAATTAGTGACCTTCCGTGTTGGACCCTTACTTGCCGGAATTTTCAATGTCTTGATCTGAACTCTTTGTGTCTTTCTTTATTCTGTTGCCAAAAGAGTCAACAGATTTTTTAAGATTTTCTGTTGCTTTTCCCAGTTTTTCTTCTGTTTCAGAAATAATATCTTTAAATTTGGATCCGACACTATCTGTGGTTTTGTCAATTTCTTTGCCAAGGTGCTCGGCAGGCCCTTCTTTTTTCTGACAGCCGAGAGGCAAAAGACAAAGGAAGGTGCTGATGATGAGGATTGCCGATTTCTTCATACATGCTCCTTTCGAGTTGATAGCTTGGAGAAGTTACGTCTCGAGGTTTCCTGTTGTGATCGAAGAAATATTCTTTTCTTGGTTTTTCTCGTGAACCGTCACTCAAAGAGACATTTCAGACCCGTGAGCCAACAACCATTGAAGCAAGCCGGTCGTCTCAATTCTGCTAATGCCTTTATCGTTCACCGGGGCCTCGTCGTGCTATCGTCGTCTTCACGTGAACACGTTATGCAGGGTTCGAGAGCCTTGCTGCAAGGATCAATATGGATTATGACTTCTGTGTTCGGCAGTGCCTGGCGAATTTCCAACTCAATCCGGTCGCTTTCTTTGTGTGCATCTTCGATTGACCATTTTCTGGGAACGACGACGTGCATATCGATAAACCTGCAGGAACCGGATTTTCTACTCCTCAAACGGTGGAAATCAATGCAACTCCCTTTGTACCGGGAGAGGATCTCCCGTATTTTCTCCTCATCCTCTGCGGGGAGTCTCGTATCGAATATATCGCCCATGGCGCTGATGGTGAGTTCAATGGAAGACTTGATAATCAGAAGGGCCACGACAATGGCAGCAATTGAGTCAAGAATTGTTATGTTGGTTATGGCAATGAGAGCCAGGCCGACAAGTACCCCTATGGACGTGTAGACATCAGCCCTAAGGTGCCAGGCGTCCGCTTCCAGGGCCACCGAACGCGTTTGTCGGGCTACCTTGAAAAGATAGCGGGAAACGAACCAGTTCACTAGTGCCGAGGTAGCCATAACGGCAGTTCCCAGGCCCAGATGCTCGATCCCCGCCTCCCCCGTGAGGCGGCGTACGGCCTCATATACGATATAGACCGCAGCTGCAAGGATGAGGAGTGCCTCAACAACACCGGATACATTCTCCCATTTGCCATGTCCGTATGGATGGCGCTCATCGGCGGGTTTTCCCGACTTTCCGACTGCGTAAAAGGCAATGACAGACGCAAGGAGATCAAGACCGCTGTGGATCGCCTCGGAGAGAACTGCAACCGATCCCATGAAGATGCCGACGCTCAGTTTTATGCTGACGAGAAGCGAGTTGGACAGCACGGAAATCCGGGCGGCCTTGATTTTTTCCCGTTGATGGTTTTCTTGTAGGACTTCCATAGTTTTTATTGTCTCTTGCCTGAAGAGACAGTTGTACCCCTTTTCAATTCTTCATCTAACTCAGTAAGATACCAAATCCGGTGTGTCTGGACAACGCTAAAAGTTGTCTGAAAGAAAGTATGGAGAAAAATATCAGTATCGTTGCGCAGGATTTCTGTGCCATCATGTTTGATGTCGACTTTTTCAAGAAGGTAAACGACACCCATGTCCACCAGTGTGGTGCTTTCCTCCTGAAAGGGGTGTCCGGTAGTGTTACCTCTTTGATCCGATACCCTTCTCCTTCCAGTCTTCTCGAAAGCGCTGATGAAGCCCTTTATCAGGTAAAGGGTCCCGAAAGAAACCGGGTTGTTGCCTTGTCTTGAACCGCTCCTCCTATATTTTGTCCCTGTGGTGATTAAATAGTAGTCATGTGCTTGTTTCTTCGGCGTATACAGAGAACTAGAACATAAAGAAATCCATTAAATAAGGCACTTGTGCTTTTGGCACACCGAATGCATTATGTTTTGACAAAGTAGAAAATGAAAAAGTAAAACAGAATAGATGAATACGTCGGTGTATTCGAAAGCAGTCAGGCAAAGGCGCCACCTTCAAAGAAATGGGGCGCCTTTTTTGTTGCCCCGAAAATTCACGGACGTTCCACAGATTAGTGGACGAAAGGAGTAGTACAATGAGACAGATCGCTATTTACGGTAAAGGCGGAATCGGCAAATCCACGACAACTCAAAACACGGTGGCAGGACTCGCCTTTCTCGGCAAAAAGGTGATGATCGTTGGTTGCGATCCGAAGGCGGATTCCACCCGCCTTATTCTCCACGCAAAAGCACAGTCAACGGTTATGGACCTGGTCAGGGAGCTCGGCACGGTCGAGGACCTGGAACTTGGGGATGTCCTCAAAGTCGGTTACGGTGATGTGAAGTGCGTTGAGTCCGGTGGTCCCGAGCCGGGTGTCGGTTGTGCCGGCCGCGGTGTTATCACCGCCATCAACTTCCTTGAGGAGAACGGCGCCTATACCCCCGATCTGGACTTCGTCTTTTATGATGTACTCGGTGACGTTGTGTGCGGCGGGTTTGCCATGCCGATCAGGGAAGGCAAAGCAGAAGAGATATATATCGTCTGTTCCGGTGAGATGATGGCCATGTATGCTGCCAACAATATTGCCAAGGGTATTTTGAAATATGCTTCTTCCGGCAAGGTTCGCTTGGCCGGATTGATTTGCAACGCCAGGAAGACCGATAAGGAATTCGAACTGGTCTCGGCCCTTGCTGAAAAGCTCAGCACCCAGATGATTCACTTTGTCCCCCGTGATAACCAGGTACAGCGGGCTGAGATGCGCCGGATGACCGTTATTGAATACTCTCCGGAGCACCCGCAGGCTCAGGAGTACCGCGAACTGGCAAGGAAAATCTCCGAAAACAAAATGCTTGTGGTTCCGACCCCGCTTACTATGGATGAACTCGAAGAGCTGCTGATGGAGTTCGGTGTCATGGAGGCTGATGACGAGTCGATCGTCGGTGTAGCGGAAGCAGCTGCTAAGTAGGTTATCTGGAGAACATGGGCGCGGATTATGGGAACTACGACAATAAGTCCGCGCCCTTTTTATACCCTTTTTTTCAACTAACGAGCGGTGGAGAGCATCGAGGGCGTTCTCACGGGAACCTCGGCCTTGCACCCTTATGATAAAGGAGTTTTCAATGTCAGGTACTGTGAATAAAATAGAAGGAATTACCAAGGAATCAACCCAGGAGATGATCGATAAGGCCCTGGAAGCGTATCCCGAAAAGGGAAGGAAAAAGAGGGCACCGCATCTGGCTCCAAACGACCCGACCAGCGGTTCCGCTTGCGTCAAGTCCAACCGCAAGACGGTGCCCGGTGTCATGAGCGCCCGCGGCTGCGCCTATGCTGGCGCCAAGGGGGTGGTCTGGGGCCCCATCCGTGACATGGTGCACGTATCCCACGGTCCGGTCGGCTGCGGCTGGTATTCATGGGGAACCAGGCGCAACATGATGACCGGTATCTGCGGTGTCAGCAACTTTGCCATGCAGTTCACTTCTGATTTCCAGGAAAAAGATATTGTCTATGGCGGCGATAAGAAACTGAAACAGCTGCTGGGTGAGGTTACGGAACTGTTTCCGCTGGCCAAGGGAATTTCGGTCCTTTCCGAATGCCCGGTGGGCCTGATCGGCGACGATATCAATTCGGTGACAAGGCAGTCGGCCAAGGAGCTGGATCTTCCTATCATTCCCTGCAACTGCGAAGGTTTTCGTGGTGTTTCCCAATCCCTGGGGCATCACATCTCCAACGATACCATTCGTGACCATATCATCGGCACCCGTGAATTTGCCGAACCGGAAACACCCTATGACATCGCTCTGATCGGGGAATACAACATCGGTGGTGATGCCTGGTCGGTCAAGCCGATGCTGGAAGAAATCGGTCTCAACGTCAAGGCGATCTGGACCGGAGACGGCCAGCTAGAGCACATTGCAGCCACCCACAAGGTCAAGCTGAACCTGATCCACTGCTACCGTTCCATGAACTACATGTGCAAGGTCATGGAAGAGAAATACGGCATCCCCTGGTTGGAGATCAACTTTTTCGGCCCCACCAAAATCAAGGAGAGTCTGCGCAAAATTGCCGATCTGTTCGACGATACCATCAAGGAGAACGTGGAAAAGGTCATTGCGAAGTACGACCCGATGATGCAGGCCGTAATCGAAGAGTACCGCCCCCGCCTGGAAGGAAAGAAAGTCATGTTGTATGTCGGTGGTCTTCGTCCCCGTCATACGGTCAATGCCTATGAGGAACTGGGTATGGCAGTGGTTGGCTCAGGCTACGAATTTGCTCACGGTGACGACTATGAGCGTACCAGTGCTGAAATGCCGGAAGCAACGGTCATCTATGATGACATATCCGAGTACGAGCTGGAGGAATTCGTTCACAAGCTCCGTCCGGACCTGGTGGGCAGTGGGATCAAGGAGAAATACGTATTACAGCAGTTGGGTGTACCATTTCGGCAGATGCACAGCTGGGATTATTCCGGTCCATATGAGGGCTATGAGGGTTTTAAGGTTTTTGCACGGGACATAGACATGGCAATCAACAGCCCGACCTGGAAGTTTGTGCAGAGCCCGTTCTAAAAGCGGTGAAGAGTGAAGTGTGAAGAGCAAGCCCCTTACCCCTCACATGTAGACATTTCCGGACCGTGGGACGGATTGGTCCCCGGCCGTACAAGGAGAAAGTTATGAGCGAAGATACCGCTGTCAAATATGTTACAGAAATAACCGAAGAAGACGAAAAACGGGTTTCCGAGTGGATAAACACCGAAGAATATAAGGAAAAAAACTTTGCTCGCCAGGCCCTTGTCATCAACCCGGCCCACACTTGCCAGCCGCTGGGGGCCGAGCTGGTGGCCCACTCTTTCGAAGGCTGCCTACCCTTTGTGCATGGTTCCCAGGGGTGTGCCTCGTACTACCGTTCCACCCTCAACCGGCACTTCCGGGAGCCCGCACCCGCGGTTTCCGACGCCATGACCGAGGACGGCGCCGTATTCGGCGGCCAGAACAACTTGCATGAGGCGCTTGAAAATGCCTATGCCCTGTACAAGCCGAAGATGATAGCGATCTTTACCTCCTGCATGCCGGAGATCATCGGTGACGACCTTACCGCCTTCATCAAGAACGCGAAAAACAAGGGGGTTATACCGAAGGACTTCCCTCTTACCTATGCCAATACTCCAAGCTTTAACGGCAGCCACATCCATGGCTACGATTCCATGCTTCTTGCCATTCTCCAGTACCTGACCGAAGGAAAGCAGGTGGAGGGGCGCTGCACCGGCAAACTCAATCTTATCCCCGGTTTCGACTGCAACACCGGCAACTACCGTGAATACAAGCGGATCCTTGAATCATTTGGTATCCCCTACACCATGCTGGCCGATATTTCCGATGTGTTCGATTCTCCACTTGACGGCACCTACCGGATCTACCCGGGGGGAACGAAACTTGACGAGGCCGCCGATTCCATCAACGGCAAGGCAACGATAACACTGGGTAGCTATGCCACGCCCAAGACCTTCGGCTGGATCAAGGACAACTATTCGGGCAAGCATGTTTCCATGCCAACACCGTTTGGCATCGAGAAGACCGACGCCTTTGTCATGAAACTGGCGGATCTGTTCGGCAAACCGGTCCCCCAATCCATCAAGGATGAGAGGGGCCGTGCGGTGGATGCCATGACCGACTCCCACCAGTACATTCACAACAAGAAGTTCGCCGTTTATGGAGATCCGGACTACTTGATGGGGTATGTTTCCTTTCTTCTGGAAATGGGTGCCAGACCGTACCATATCCTTTGCAGCAGGGGGAGCAAGAAGCTGGAGAAGGAGATCCAGGCACTTCTCGATACTTCTCCTTACGGCAAGGACGGCAAGATCTACATCAACAAAGACCTCTGGCACCTGCGCAGCCTGGTCATGACTGATCCGGTGGACGCAATCATCGGCGATACCCACGCCAAGTTTATCACCCGTGATGCCAAGATTCCTCTGTTCCGGTTTGGTTTCCCGATCTTTGACCGGGTCAATATGCACCGCTCGCCGCTGATTGGTTACCAGGGTGTCATCAACATGGTGACCACGATCTGCAACAAGTTTATTGATATTACAGACGATACTTGTGAAGACCGGAATTTTGAAATGATGCGTTAGGAGAAAACCGGCAGTACCAGATGTCTGAAAATACAATGGGACGTTTCCTGTCATAGGAAGCGTCCCTTTGTTGTTGTCAGGGAAAGACGGAGCCTTCAGGTTAGGCAATTTTCTGCAGGAGTACTTTTACATTGCCGGAGCTGGGATCCATCTGGTTAGTATTTCCTGCAGTTCTTTAATAGTGAACGGCTTTTGCAAGTAGTCGTCCATACCGGCCGCAAGGCAATTTTCCCGATTTTCCAAATTGGAGTGACCGGAAAGTGCCACGATAGGCGTTCTGGTTCCACCCGCTTCCGTTTCCAGATTCCGGATACGTCGTGTCGCCTCAAAGCCGTCTACATACGGCATTTGGCAGTCCATCAGGATCAGGTCAAAGGTCTGCTGGAGCATAGTTTTTAAGGCCAAATCACCATTCTCTACCGCATGGACAGCGAAGCCGAGAAATTCCAGAATTTCTTGCGCAAGCAGCCGGTTTACGTCATTGTCTTCTACGAGAAGAATACTATGAGGCATTGAACCGTTTTGGTCCGCGAAAGAAACCTGGGTAGCGAAATTGTCGGTGAGATTCATTGGTCTATTCATAGAATTGGGTCCGGTTCTGTTTTAACCTCTTCAACGGATCTTGCGTGCCGGTGATTCAAGGAGTACTTTGAGACTGAATGTATCATCGCTATTGTGGCAGGTCAATGACCATTCCTTTTGTTGCGGTAGTTCTCTGACATAAGCCACAGAACCTCTCGTACAGCCGTCAATCCGTGAAGACCATTCCTTGAAGCTCATCCTCCGAAGATACGATGAACTTGTCCAGTTCCTCATCTGGTACAGTAGCCATCTCCCCGAGAGTGGTTGTCTTGAGGGTGTCGATTTCATGGGAACATTTATTGTATGTTGAGGAATAAAAAGAAAGATGTTTCTGGCTTTTCAGGCCCATTTTCAGAAGTTGGCCAGCACCCTTCCGGATACTTTTCAGCTTGTCGTACAAATCATCCAGAGTTGAGACCGACCAGACACCAAGATGGACCGGGCTGGCAATGTTTCTGACATCGCCCATGAATTCGCCGCGGAGAAGAAGGTCGCGATTCCGCTGAAGATAGGGGACGAAATCCATATGTTCGGCAAGTTTCCTGTCCGAAGCAAAAAAGTTTCCCGTTTCCGGGTCCATGGTGAAAATAATTGTTTGTTCCATGGCCTGACCGTAACTTTTGAAGAGAATTCCCTTGTATTCATCAAAGGGAAAGGTTGCCTGCAGGAAGGTTTCGTTCCGTTTGATACGTTTGATCATGCCCATAAGCCATGATTTTATGACTTCGTCATCGATCCTGCATTTTTTTAGTTCCGACTTCAGGAAATCGAAGTTTTTTCCGCCGTAGCGGTAAAGGAGAATATTCCGGAAGATATCCCTGACATTGTTGTATCGGCTGAAGTAATAGATGAGTTCGTAGCTGAATATCTCCATCTGCCGCAATTGCCAGATGAAGGCAGCGACATTGGTCCGATTGCTCTCCTCGCTGATCCCGATCTTTTCAGTGGATTTTATGAACATGACGTAACGTGATTTTAGTTCTGACAGGATAGCGGTTTCCTTCTGGGTGCATTTCTTCAGTTGAATTGTCCATCGGGTTCCTTTTCCTACCGTACTTTCAACAGTAATATTTGTTGGTCCGAAGGTGGAAAATATCTGTCGGGTACCGATTCCTTCCCCTGTTTTGTTCTTTTTAGTCGTTTTGCCCACAAACAAAGGAAGTGCATCAGGCCCTATTGTCAACCTTTCCTGTTCGATGCCAATACCGTTATCCTGTAGTTCAAGGGTCACGGTATCATCGCTTTCATGCAGGCTGATTTCGATTATGCCTTTTTCCCCGGTCTCCCTGATGGCGTCAAGCGAGTTCGAAATTATATTGATCAATGCCCTGCTGAAGTTAACGTAATTCCCGCTGACGGCGGGAATTTTCGAGCCTATAATTAATCGCAACTCGCAGGGTATCTTGGCAACCTCGACGAATGGTATCACTCGATCGGTTATCAGTTCCTTTATGTGAACCTCATGGAATGCCATGATCTGGTCTTCATACATGTTGAGGGTATTGAGAAGGGCCGTTGTTTCCCGGTTGATGTCTTCAATAACCTTGTTGCAGTTGTCAACTGACAACATCGAGACCATGTCATAGAGTGTTTTTAGGCCTTTTTTTGCATCGTGCCGGACTTTCCCCAGTTCTTCGGCCGAAGAAAAGTCCTTGTTCTTCTCCAGGGCAATCTTTCCGAGGATCGTTTCTACTGTAGCGGACATCATGTAGAACTTCATCTTTCGGTAGACAATCCCCTCTTCGTAGGAGAATCCCTTGCTCATGAAGAAATCAACGGAGCTGATCAGCTTTTCCCAGACATAGAGATAGACCTGGGAACCGGGAGCAACATCAGATGCAAGTTTTTCCATAAAAGCAGAGCCGATGCCTTTCCCCCTGCCGAAAGGGCTTGTCACCTGCTTGTAGATATGGAACTTCGTCTTGTCAGGGTTGGAGTAGACCAGTAAATAACCGAGGTATTCTCCCTCTTCTTCCCAGATATAACTGTGCTGGTAGTCAATGTCTATGGTCTTGTCCTTGATATAGGGTGAAGGGATCAGCATTGAGTCAATATTCAGAAAAGGGATATGATGAATTCGTTTTTCATCATCCTGTGTCAGGCAGCGGATATAGTTGAAGTTTTCGCTTGGTTGCGTCATGTTTGAAGCCTTCCTTCTCGCGACCCGGTGGCGAGTTGCAGGATCTGATAAGTGGTTCTACCATTTCGTTCGGTTAATGAAATACCTGCACTGATAGCTGTTATTGTACCGTGGAAAAGGTGAGATCGCATCTAGTCAAGTAGATTTTGGCTAATGAAAGTGCAACTCTGTCAAACGGGAGAGTACAAATAAAAGGGGCACATTCCATTCGAAGTGTGTCCCTTTTGATTGTATAGCAGGCGATAGCTGATGGTGTGCCGACACATGAGAAAAGAGCTCGGTTACCAGTTTTCTGCAAGCAGCTCGAAGTGTGCCATAGGGTGAATACAGGCCGGACAGAGTTCCGGAGCCGCTTTTGCCGTATGCAGGTAACCGCAGTTGCGGCAGCGCCATACAACGTCGAAGTCACGTTTGAAAACCCGATTGTTTTCCAGATTGGTAAGAAGGTCGCGGTAACGTTTTTCGTGCTGTTTTTCGGCCACGGAAATGGCATTCCATGCTGCGGAGATTTCCGGGAAACCCTCCTTTTTCGCGACCGCTGCGAACTCGGGGTAAAGTTGGGAGTGCTCTTCGTGCTCACCTGTGGCTGCAGCGAGTAGGTTCTCCGCTGTTGTGCCGAGTTTGCCGGCAGGATAACTGGCGGTAATTTCCAGGTCGCCTCCTTCAAGAAACTTGAAAAATCTCTTTGCATGCTCCTTTTCCTGCGCTGCGGTTTCGTCGAAAATATCTGCTATCTGGACATATCCTTCTTTGCGTGCAATAGAGGAGAAGTAGGTATAACGGTTGCGTGCCTGGCTTTCACCGGCAAACGATTTCAGCAGATTCTGTTCGGTTTTTGTTCCCTGTATGCTTTTCACCGGGGAGCCTCCTGTTGAGCAGTATTTGTTTCCTTGAAGAGCAATCTCTCATTATGGCTGCGTTTTCTTGTGCCATAGAAAACCTGGTTTTGTCAAGGTAATGGCTATCGTCCTATTTGCTGCATGAAGTAACAGTAAGCCGCTTACCCCGGTTCATCAGCCGAAGAGTGGCCCTGATCGTGCGTCCATGTTTGGAGGATG
>JAQUHM010000243.1 GCA_028683595.1 Geobacteraceae bacterium
CTCTTGAGAGAGCGCAGTACTTCCCAGCCGTCTATGCCCGGTAGCTGCAGGTCGAGAATCACCGCACGCGGCAGATGTCTGCTTGCCAGTTCCAATCCGTCTTCACCCGTCGATGCAGCCAGACACTTGAAGCCCTTTTCGTGACATTTCTCCTGCAGCAGTCGGATGAAGTTCGGATCGTCCTCGATGACCAGCATCACCCGGTCGGACGGCTCGATACTGTTGCGGTCATCCGGGATTTCGGGTTGTCCGTTTTCAACGGGTACCTTCTTCTTCGGGGGAGTTATGGCTGCATGGAGCCTGGGGGCTTGCATGTCGATTTCAGGTGGCAGGTAGAGCGTGAACGTCGAACCTTTGCCCGGCTCGCTGGCCAAGTGTATTTCTCCGCCGAGCAATGTTGCAAGTTCCCTGGAAATGGAAAGCCCCAGACCTGTTCCCCCGTACTTTCTCGACGTGCCGCCATCTGCCTGCTGGAACGCTTCAAAAATGACCTTGTGCTGCTCCGGGGTGATACCGATACCGGTGTCTCTGACTGCAATGGCCAGGCAGTCGCCAGGAGGAATACCGCTCCAGGAGAGGCCACTGTTACTTGCCGGGCGGCCGAAGGTGACAGTTACGCCTCCCTTTTCGGTGAACTTGATGGCGTTGGAGACAAGGTTTCTGATAATCTGCTCCACGCGTTTAAGGTCGCTCGAAATCTTCCCAGGGGCGTCATCGTTTACGACAATTTCCAGGCCTATCCCGCGTTCGTCGGCTACGTGCTGGAATGAGTCCCGCACTCCTTCGGTAAGGTCAGCCACCGTAACGGTGCCGAACTGGAGTTCTATCCGCCCGGCCTCGATTTTGGACAGGTCGAGGATTTCATTGATGAGGCTCAGCAGGTCACTACCGCTACTGTGGATTATCCGTGCCGACTCCACCTGTTCCTCGGTCAAATTGCCGTTCTTGTTTCTGGCAAGCCCCTGCGCCAGCAGCAGGAGACTGTTGAGCGGGGTGCGCAGTTCGTGGGACATGTTCGCCAGGAATTCAGATTTGTACTTGCTGGCCAGGGCAAGTGCTTCAGCCTTTTCCTCAATCTCTTTCCTTGCGCGCTCGACCTCTTTTGTCTGGCGCTCCAGCAGATCGTTTTTCTCTTCAAGTTCCTCATTGGTAACCTGAAGTTCCTCCTGCTGGATTTTGAGTTCTTCCTCCGAGCTCTGCAGTTGCTGGGTCTGTTCCTCCAGTTCCTCGTTTGTAACCCTGAGTTCTTCCTGTTGTGACTGGAGTTGGCTATTCTGCAGTTCAAGGTTATTCGTCAGGGCTTTAATGCGCTGATTGTCCAGCATACTGTTTATCCAGGAGGCCAGTGCTCCCTGGATGTCCGTAATCAGGCGAACTGCCGCAGACTCATAGTTGTGGATGCTCGCCAGGGAGATCATTGCCGGGGTGTTATTTCCTGAGATGAGCGGAATGGTAATGATTTCACGGGGGGTGAACTCGCCACTCACCGCAGTGAAAGTGAAGCGTGTATCGGTCGGGATATTCGTGATACGCTGAATCTGCTGTGTGACCAGCGCGGGCCCGAACTCTCCCTCACGTTCAGTGGCGGAAAATGAAGCACGGCCGGCGGAGCCCAACCCGATGGATTCGAGATGCTCGTAGTCGGTCTTCTGTTCGTTCAGCAGGTAGATTGCACCTGCCTGGGAATTGGTCAGCCTGATCAGTTGTTCAAGGACACGGGAGCGGAATTCGCGATCCTTCAGTTCCTGAAGCATGGCATCGTTGAGTTGCACCGCGTGTTCTTTGAAGGTCAAGTTGCCTTCAATTGTTTCACCAAGGGTGTTGAATGCCGCGGACAGGGTTCCTAACTCGTTTACGGAGACATATTTGCTGCGTGCATCAAATTTGCCAAGCCGGAAATGCTCGGTCAGTGCTGTCAACTCCCGCAACGGGTCCCGGATTCCTTTCAGCAGGAGATAGCTGAGCCCCAGGGATAGGAGGAAAATGATGGTGATCACAACAACAAATTGGACGTTCAGGGAATGGTTCAGTTCCGTTGCATTATGGTAAAACTCGTCGGCTTTGCTACGGGCGAAGTCGTCGATAGTTCGGACATGGCTCCTCAGTACTACCCCTTGGGCGTTTTGGATACCTTTGGTACGAAGTCTGGCTTCGGCTTCTGCTGTTTTCCCAGACCGGTACAGTCGGATAGTTTCGTCACGAAGGGTGTTCCACTTTACGAAGTCCTGGCGCAAAGCGGTGAGGTCCTCGTGCGGTCCAAGATAGCGGTTGAAAAGAATGTCGAGTTGCTTTTCCGCATTGCCCTTTTCAAGTTCAATACCTTGAAGGGCTGTGCTGGTTTCCTGGTTGTTCCGGGCCAGAAACAGCGCTCTCACGTGACGGGACATCCTCTCGATGTCGACCTCCATTTTTCCAATAGCCCGGCGGACCGTGAGTGGATGGTCGTAGAGATTCTTGGTTTGGCGCCAGAGTTGGTCAGTTTGATACCAGGCCAGAATGCCGAGGCACACCACCAACGCCAGAATTGCGCCATGAGCGAGACGCATTTGGGTGCCGATTTTCAAGTCATGCAACTTCATGGAGCGGCTCCTTCATTTTTACTGAGAGAACGGCTGTTGACGTAGACTCTTTGCTGAGACTGATGAATTCCGCGGTGGGCCGTACGGTGAGAGAGGTTGAAAGAGATTGGCTGAAACATTCTGACGGGGGGAGGGAAAAATGTTCCTGTTGCGAACCGATGGAAGATGTCAACGGTTTCTCTCCGTACTGCGGAATATTTTCTGTATTTTCATGAGTTCGGTCGCCAGCGACAGAGTAACGGCTTCATTTTGGCCTGCTGAAAAGTAATCTGAATAGTATAGCGTGAAAATATTCATTGGAAAGCGTTTGCCGGTAAGATTAGAAAATAGCCAGAAAAGATATCAAGGTGTTCAAAGGGTTACTTCGTGGGTATAGTGGATTGGAATCGTGGTTACTGTGATCCTGGGAGAATGGTTGTCATTCAATGAGGTACGCTGAAGACAGTGATGGAGTTCTGACAGATTGTGATGGTGAAATCTCACAACGTCGTATGGCCTCCTGACGTGCCAATTTGTTTGTGGAGTCAATCATACAAGCCCTTGTCTGCTGACTTTTCGGGTAGCGAGACATGATTGCAGGATGTCTCTCCCGGAGAAACCCGTTGTGCTTTCGCGGGGTACGCGGTAAGATTTTCTCGTTATGAACTACCTGATGCACTTATTTCTTTCTGGCAGCAATCCCGAAATCCTTGTGGGAAACCTGATGGGCGATTTCGTCAAGGGGCGTCTCGACGATCGCTTTCACCCCGGTATCCGGCGTGGTATCGAAATTCACCGGAGAATCGATTCCTTTGCCGCTGGCAATGAGTTCTTCCTGCGGAGCAAGCACTGTATCGATCCGTGCTTTGGCCACTTTCGTGCGGTGTTGGTGGACATCTTTTATGACCATTTTCTTGCCCGGTATTGGGAAGATTTTTCTCCTGTCAGCCTTGAGGAGTTCATCCGTATCTCATATCAAACCCTGTCCCGCTACGAGGCCCAACTTCCGCCTCGACTTCTTGAGCTTCTGCCCAGGATGTTTTCCCGCCACTGGCTGGTTGCCTACCGTGAGCCGGCTGGGATTGAAACGGCCCTGCGGAGGATGTCTGAGAGGCTCTCAAGGACGAACCCTTTATCGGAGGGGTTCGTAGAGTTGTCGAAAAAGAGGGATCTTCTGCTGAGGGATTTTCGTGTTTTTCTGCCGGAGATTTGTGCCTACACCGATTCGCTGATGACGTGAATGGTTACCTGGTGTTCAGTATCCTCGGCATTCTTTTCTTGCGGGGAAGTATGATTTGAGGCGGCAGTTGAAGCCATCGGTGATTAAGTCTAGAGTTGCGGTGGTCTTCAACTGCCGTTTGTCTGCGGAAGGATTTTCTGTTATGCAGATTGATCCGGTTTTGTCTTGTTGGGTGAATCTCCGCGACCTGATCCGACTCCCCTGCCGATGGATATGATGCGGCGATGCATGCAGGCACGACAGTCGGCGGCTGTTTCGTCGATACAGGCCTTCGCGGGATAGATCTCATACATGGCCCGGTATTTTTTCGGTGTCAGGTTCGGCATGACAATATTGGCTCCGCGGGCAAGGCCCAGTTCCCGACCGGTTGCCGTATTCAGAGTTGCCAGGGCGCTGGTGCTGGGAATGTTGGCATCGGGACAGGCGATTCGTGCAAGGGCGATACCCTTGTAGGTCATGGCTTCGGTGTTCGGAACTTGTTCTCCTGCAGGCGCCTGAAGCTTCTTATCGTTCCGTCCGAGGGGGGTGCCGGCGTGGGCGATGTAGGGACCGACTCCGATCATGTCCAGGTTGAGATCCTTGAAGGTCTGTATGTCGTTTGCCAGGTCTTCATAGGTCTGTCCCGGAATCCCGATCATAACGCCGCTGCCGATTTCGTAGCCGATTTCCCTGAGCCTCTTAAGAAGGGCAAGGCGGTCTGATGTTTCGCTGGCAAGTGGCGGATGAATACTGTCATAGAGTTCTCGGTTGGATGTTTCAAAGCGCAGCAGGTAGCGGTCTGCCCCTGCTTCTTTCCAGGTTACCAGGTCTTCGTCGCCTCTCTCCCCTAAACTCAGGGTCACTGCCAATTCCGTTTCTGACTTGATTTCTCTGATGAGTCCGGACATCCATTCCCTTGTAATTCCATAGTCCTCACCTGCCTGGAGTACGACTGTACCATAACGATAGTCAATAGCTTCACGTACGCATGCCATAATTTCATCTTTCGACATGCGATACCTTTCCAGTTTTTCGTTGCCTGCATGTATTCCGCAATAGCGACATTCCCTCGAGCAGATGTTTGATATCTCGAGGAGTCCGCGCAGATGAACAGCGTTCCCCACATGTTTCTCGCGGATCTCGTCCGCCTCTTTCCAGAGAGATTCCAGTCTGGACTCGTCTTCGCACCTAAGCCATTCCACAATTTCTGTTCTGTTCATGTTCAACCTCCTCTTCCCTGACGAAAGCATTTATGTGCTTTCAGTTCTTTAGCCTGTATATGGGATAAAGCATACCAAAATAATAAAGTAAGTGTAAGGATAAATATGCTATGCTTGACAAAATAACTAGTGTAATGACGTGGGTCGAATATGTTCTGCATTTGAATGCAGGGCGAATATGTTTCGTTAAGTAGAAAGACATACTGTTGGGTGGAGTGTAACTAGGCGAATTGTCGGTCGGTTAAATAAGATGAAACTAGTAGTAAAATAATGCTTGAAAAAATAATAATATTATCTAAAATAGTAAACAAACATAAGCAGAAATTTCTATCAAGAGTGGCGGAGGGACTGGCCCTGCGATGCCCGGCAACCCCCGGAAACGGGAAGGTGCCAAATCCTGCGGAATCGAAAGGTTCCGGGAGATAGGAACGGGAACAGAGATCCCCTTCCGTAACCCCCCGGAAGGGGATTTTTGCTTAAGGAGGTAGATGGTGAAACTTTCAACACAGGCGGTACAGGTGGGGCTTGATTGGGATGGAAAGACTGGTGCGGTGACCGTGCCGATATACCAGACAGCTACCTTCAAACATCCCGGTCTCGGACAGAGTACCGGATACGACTATACCCGGTCCGGAAATCCGACCCGAAAGGTTTTGGAGGATGGTATTGCCGCATTGGATGGTGGAGTTTGCGGTTTTGCCTATTCATCAGGCATGGCGGCCATTACCAACCTGCTTCTGCTCTTCTCCAAGGGGGATCATCTGATTGTTACGGAGGATCTCTACGGGGGAACCTACCGGCTTTTCGAGCAGATTTTCCGACAGTATGACCTGTCCTTTACCTACGTGGACACCAGTGTCCTGTTCGAGGTGGAGAAGGCGATCCGCCCCGAGACAAAAGGGCTGTTTGTTGAATCGTTGACAAATCCGCTCCTGAAGGCGGCTGATGTGAGGGGCCTTTCAGAACTGTGTGCAGCAAGGGAAATGCTCTGTATCGTAGACAACACTTTTCTTACCCCGTACCTTCAGCGGCCGTTGGACCTTGGCGCCGACATTACGGTCTACAGTGCAACAAAGTATCTGGCCGGGCACAATGACACGGTAGCAGGTCTAGTGGTGGTGAAAGACCC
>JAQUHM010000244.1 GCA_028683595.1 Geobacteraceae bacterium
TCAGCTTCTTGCCGAGATACTTGAGCCGCGCATGGAAGAAATCTTTACCCTGGTAAATCGGGAGCTCGTCAAGTCCGGCTTCGATGACCAGATCGCTTCCGGAGTTGTCATTACCGGTGGAACTTCTATACTAGAGGGAATGCCGGAACTGGCAGAGCAGATATTCAACCTTCCGGTGCGGCGCGGTGTGCCGCAGGATATCGGCGGGCTTGTGGATGTGGTAAATTCACCGGTCTACGCAACCGGTGTCGGACTTGTGGTGTACGGAAGCAAAAACCAGGGTATTCGAGAGTTCCCGACGGTTCAAAGCGACGATCATGTTTTCCGCAGGGTCACACGCAGGATGAAAGAGTGGCTTGGAGAGTTTTTCTGATTATATTACTTGGCGGTTCTGTTTGGTTTTTATCAAAAAGGGGGTAGCAAATGTTTGAATTTGACGAGAGTATTGACCAGAGTGCGAAGATCAAGGTAATAGGAATTGGCGGCGGCGGAGGCAATGCCGTAAATACCATGATCGACTGCGAGTTGCACGGCATCGACTTTATTGTTGCCAATACCGATGCTCAGGCGTTGCGGATGTCCAAGGCGCCGGTGAAGATTCAGCTGGGCGGACAGCTTACCAAAGGGCTCGGGGCCGGTGCGGATCCTGGCGTTGGCAGGGACGCGGCAGATGAAAATCGGGAACAGCTTGCCCAGGTTCTCAAGGGTGCCGACATGGTTTTCATCGCGGCAGGTCTGGGTGGCGGTACCGGAACGGGCGCAGCCCCTGTCATTGCCGATGTGGCAAAGGAATTGGGTGCACTGACTGTTGGCGTCGTGACCAAGCCCTTTACCCGGGAAGGCAAACTTCGTCTGGCCAAGGCGGAAAGCGGCGTGCGCGAACTGAAAAAGCACGTGGACTCGCTTGTTATTATCCCGAATGACCGACTGCTCGGTCTGGCCGGCAAATCCATGTCCATTCTTGATGCCTTCAAACCGTCTGACGATGTCCTTCGTCAGGCAGTGCAGGGCATCTCCGATCTCATTACCACTTCCGGACTCATCAACGTCGACTTTGCCGACGTAAAGGCCATCATGAGCGAGAGAGGAATGGCCATGATGGGTATCGGCCTTGCTACGGGTGAAAACCGGGCAGTGGAAGCTGCAACCAAGGCCATTTCCAGCCCGCTGCTTGAAGATATCGACATCTCCGGTGCAAAAGGGGTGCTGGTGAACATTACCGGTTCCTCCTCCATGACCATGGATGAGTTCGATGCCGCCAGCAGGGTCATTCACGAAAAGGTCCACGAAGACGCCAACATCATTGTCGGTCTGGTTATCGACGAGAGCCTCGGTGAGATGGTCAAGATCACTGCCATCGCAACCGGATTCGGCGATCGCTTTGATCTGGAAAAGAGCAAGAACGAGCTGAAGAGCGTTGCTCCCCCGGCTTCTGAAGAAGTCAACCGCGAGAT
Organism: Geobacteraceae bacterium; assembly: GCA_028683595.1. Lineage (GTDB taxonomy): Bacteria > Desulfobacterota > Desulfuromonadia > Geobacterales > Geobacteraceae > RPRC01. Next base: position 1,455 of record JAQUHM010000244.1, read on the forward strand.
TCCCACCTTCAAGAGGATCGAACGGCAGCAGCGTGAAGTACCCATGAAGCAGCGGGCCTTTTTCATGGATGAAGAAGACCAGTACGATATTCCGACCTTTCTGCGCAAGTCGGTCGACTGATTCAAACGTATTTGCTGGCGGGTGTCACCGCAGGTGATACTCGCACCCCCGAAAAGTTTCATTTCCCCGGCTTTCCGTCTTCCCCCCTCCGTGGAAGGCCGGGGTCTTTTTCGGGTACTCTTTCCCTTTTCGGTTCACCGTATCCGCATTGACAGGAGAGTTGCCTTCCCCGGGCAGATGCTCTTCTTTCATAAATTTCTATTTGAATCTCTTTTACATGTATCGAGTTGTTGTCTCAGCCATCCTCACTCAGGTCAGCCGTTTCACGTCTTCTCCTTATCCCTGGGAATCCGCACAGTAATCCTCATGGCGTTTCTGGCAACAGGAATCACCGTGAGTACCTACCTCGGCCCTCACGGTCCCTGTCAGCAAACCGGGTACTCACCCCTGCCCAGTTCCTGGCAGAAGGTGTTGATGTCGGCAAGCTCTCGCTTGATAATTTCCTCCACATCCCCCGTCATGTCCCGTACCTTTTGCCCCTTTTCCGGCAGGATCCGCGCTGCGGCCATCCTTGGCCGGTCGATAGGAGAGCCAATCCTGCTGAGGAGGAGCACGTACACCTCTTTGATCCCTCCGATATTCTGGTAGATTTCACGGGCAATCTTGTGTGATAGCAGGTTATAGATCTTCCCCACATGGCTGAGAGGGTTTTTCCCGGCCGCGGCTTCGGTTCCCATTGGCCTGTTCAGAGAGATTAGCCCGTTTACCCGGTTTCCCCGGCCTACCTGGCCCGAGTCTGCATCTTCAGCCGAGGTCCCGGTCAGGCTGAGATAGATTCCTCCCAGGCCCCTGCCCCGCTGGTCCAGGGAATTATAATGGAGCAATGTCTTCTTGAACAACTGGGACTGCTCGATAAAATGCTGCATGGACGAGTGGATAGCATCTTTCTGGGAAAAATAGTCCTTTTCCGAGGCAACGAAGCGTGAAATGAGCGGCATGGCAACGGTCAAGTCGAGGGCTGTACCCTTTCTCAGCCCCATGACCTTGATGTCTTCACCTGCCTGGGGAAATTCCTTTTTGAACTGGGACGAGTTCAGATGCCGCTCCAGTTCCAGCACCGCGTTTTCGGTGGAGCTTAAGGGGTAGTAGCCGACCGCGGCCGAGGTGTCGTTGGCACAGCGAACCGTGCCCGGGCGTGAAAAGATGTCGGTCAGCTCATCTGAGCCGGGGGCGAGCACCACCCGGTAGGTTATGTCATTGTCAGGGTCCAGGAATCGGAGATGCTGCCGAATCCAGCGACGAGCAGCATCGATGGCAATTTCGGTAATCGGCAGAGTCTTGCCCGGCACATCGAAGGTGGCTCGGTCACCGATGATCAGTTCCATGGGCTGCAGCATCTTTCCGCCGCCATAGCGCTTTAAAACTCTACCCGCCACCAGCAGTCCCTTGTCGATGTTATGGTGGAGGATGACGCCGCACTCCCGGAGGTACTCGCCGCAGAGTGCCACCGATACGGCCTCCATGATGGAGTCGCAGATGAAATCGGGGTGACCCGTTCCCTTGCGCTCGACGATTTCAACGCGCTCTTCCGTGACTGATTTTCCTCGGTACGGTTCGATAATGATCATGGCGACATCCTCCAGCGAGGCGGGTTGCTGAGCAAATCGACGAATATTTCATTGGGTGTGGCGTCAGGTTCGTATCCGAGGGCATGTGAATGCACCATCGGGATGAAGAGACAGGTATTCTTTATTTGTACCAGAATCTTGGTTGTTCTCAACAGGTTGGAGAAATGCAGGTGTGACTGAAGGGGAAGTGTAAAGGGAGCGGCTTTACCCGAACCGCTCCCTTTATCGGGTCACAGCTTGTTGATGAAAACTTCGCGGGGGCGACTTGTGCCGTCGGAAGGGCCGACGATTCCTTCTTGCTCCATCCGCTCGATGATGCGGGCAGCGCGGTTGTAACCGATGCGGAGGCGGCGCTGGACCATGGAAATGGAGGCCTGGCGACTCTCTGCCACGAGGGCAACGGCATCGTCATACCGCTCGTCGATGATTTCGTCATCATCCTGTTTATCATCGGAAGCTTTCATTTCCAGGATCGCCTTATCATAGACCGGTTTTGCCTGTTTTTTAAGGAAGTCGACCACCCGCTGCACTTCGGAGTCCGAGACGAATGCGCCGTGGATTCGTTGCAGTTTGGAAGTCCCGGGAGGGAGGAAGAGCATGTCTCCTGCCCCCAGCAGGGTCTCGGCGCCATTGCAGTCGAGTATTGTGCGGGAGTCGGTCTTGGACGAGACCTGGAAGGAGATCCTCGCCGGGAAATTGGCTTTGATGAGGCCGGTAATCACATCCACTGACGGACGCTGAGTGGCCAGGATCAGGTGGATGCCGGCCGCGCGTGCCATCTGGGCGAGTCTGGCAATGGATTCCTCCACTTCGCGGCCCGCAACCATCATCAGGTCGGCAAGTTCGTCAACGATGATGACGATATAGGGGAGGTGGCTGTGTTCCAGTGCCTCCTCCTGGTGCAGTGACGGCTGGAATTCTGCCTCGGTACCCTCGGCAGGTTCTTCGACCACCTCGTCCACCACGATTACATCGGCTTCGAGCTCTTCGCCCTTGGCCTCTTTCTCCAGCTTCTTGTTGTAGGAGTCGACGTTGCGAACGCCCTTGTCGCTCATGAGCCGGTAGCGCCGCTCCATTTCTTTGACCGCCCACTTGAGAGCCAAGGCAGCCTTCTTTGGGTTGGTAACCACCGGCAGGAGAAGATGAGGGATTCCTTCGTAGATGGAAAGCTCAAGCATCTTCGGGTCCACCATGATGACTCGAACGTCATGAGGGGTGGCCGTGTAGAGGAAGGAAAGGATCATGGTGTTGATGGAAACCGACTTTCCTGATCCGGTGGCGCCTGCCACGAGCAGGTGAGGCATGCGGGCCAGATCGGTAACTACCGGCAATCCGGCAATGTCCTTGCCGAGGGCAAGGGGAAGTTTCATCTTGCCCCGATGGAATTCTTCGCAGCTGAAGATTTCCTTGAGAAAGACCATCTCCCGCTCACGGTTGGGGATCTCGATGCCCACAACTCCCTTGCCGGGGATCGGGGCGACGATCCTGATGGAAAGGGCCTGGAGGGCCATGGAGAGGTCATCGGCAAGACCCGCGATCCGATTTACCTTGATACCGGGCCCGGGAGCGTATTCGAACATGGTGATGACCGGGCCGGGGCATATTTCCACCACCTCGCCGTCGACGTTGAAGTCGCGGAGCTTTTTTTCCAAAAGCCGGGCGCTCATGGTGAGGACTTCATGGTCGTGCTGTTGCTGAGATGCCGGAGGGGTGTCCAGGAGCGACACGGGGGGTGTCCGGTAATTTCCCTCGGTCTTGGCAAAATCGAAGGTCTCCTGAATCGGCGCTGATTTGGAATCGTCCCGCTTCTTTTCCTTTTTCTGAACCGGTAGCGGCGGCGGAAGTGTCACAGCTGGAGGGCGGATCTGCGGGCCGGATCGCTCCACGCCCGGTTCGTTTTTATCGCGAAGCTGACGGTTGAGGGTCTGTTTTTCCCGATAATTCACCCAGCGACTCCTGAGCGCCCCGAAGCTCCAGCCGGCAAAGAGGATGAAGGAGAAGCGGGAAAGAACCATGATGGACACGGCCAGTACCGGGATGATGAGGAGGAGTGTGCCGGGAATACCGAGAAGTGACTTCAGGGATTTTGCTATTTCAATTCCGATGAGACCACCCGTGGAGACTTTCTGTCCGAGAAATACGGTGGTATCGAGACTGAAGGCGAAGAAGGAAGCAAGGGAAACAAGGAAAACCAGAAAGGCGACTCCCTTGTAGTTCCGCCATTTCAATTCCTTGAATCGGAGCAGTTTGTAGGAGACGAGAAGCATGGCGATCGGGATGGCATAGGAGGCCAGACCGAACAGCCATTCGAAAAGCAGATCAGCCAGATAGGCGCCCATTGTGCCGCCGTAATTATGGATCTGCGCCCCGGTTGAATAGGTGTTGAACGAGAGATCGTCCGAGTTGAAGGAGAGGAGGGAAATCAGCAGGAAGATCCCTGCCGCTCCGAGAGAGATCCCCTTGATTTCCTGGATAAGTTTTGTTTTTCTTTCAGAGTTCATGGTTCCTACCTCTATGGCCTTTTGCCCTTAGAGCTTGTCAGTGTCACATTTCCAGAATCAGAGGCAGTATTACGGGTCTGCGCTCGATTGTCTTGTTGAAGAATTTCCGCAGAACTCTCCGCACTTCCAGCTTCACTTCATTCAGATCGGCCAGAACTTCCAGGTTGACCCCTGCCAGAGTGTCGAGCACAATCTTCCTTGTTTCGTCGAGGAATTCCTGGCTCTCATCTTCGAACACGAAGCCCCGGGTGACGATATCCGGGCCGTAGATGAATTCGCCGGTCGCCTGGTTGATGGCGATGATAACAAGTACCATGCCGTCTTCCGAGAGATGTTTCCGGTCTTTCAGGACGATATTACCCACGTCACCGATTCCCTTGCCGTCCACGAAGACCCGTCCTGATTCCACTGTTCCGCTGATCTGCCCGCTACCATTCGAAAAGGTGATGATGTCCCCGTTTACTGCCAGGAGGCA
>JAQUHM010000245.1 GCA_028683595.1 Geobacteraceae bacterium
CCCGGACACCTTTGCTGTTCGGCTAACGGTTCCCACCATCAGGGCCCGTAGAGGACTTGCACCTCCAAGTCACTGCTTGACCACCACAGCCAAACAGATGGCGCTTCCACGCCACGCGCCATGCCTGACGCACACACGAAAAAGGGCCTGCACGGAATATGTACAGGCCCTTTCAATCTAGCCACCAGACACCTAGGCTAAAATAGTATTCCACAACTATTCTGCAGTCGTGGGGTCAATCATCCGCTTCACTTCGGCAACGCTGTTTGCCGGGAAGCCGCCACGCTTAGCATGCTCTAATACCATTTCTTTATTAGGAGCAATGTAGACGCAGTAAATCTTGTCCTCGGTCACATAACTCTGAACCCACTGCACCTCGGGACCGAGTTCTTTAAGAACACTACAGGACTTCTGCGCAATTCCCTGCATGTCCTCTGGACCGATATTAGCTGCACCTGGAATTTCCCTCTCGATTACATACTTCGGCATAATGAGACTCCTTTTTAGTTCTAAAGATTCGTAAAACCATATATATTGTAGCACCAAAAACCACCAGCACCACAATCCGTAAATTATTTTTTTCAAAGACAACAAAGCCTACTTCCGATATGCGGAGTAGGCTCTGTCATTACCTTCTATAGCCAAGAACAAACTCACGGCTGCTAATCAATTCATGATCGGACACTGCAATGGTTGTTTGTAAAAATCATGTTTGCATTTTCACTGGATGACCATTCAGACACCGAGGAATAAAGAACACCCGCCAAACATCAAGAGTTCGGCTACAGAGTCCTGCAGCAAAGTATTACTTAACGGGGCCCACGGGAAGAACCGCACGACCAAACATCGTTGCGAGCAGCCCAGCAGCGGTGAGATACAGGGCCAAAAGACCATCAACCATTCCCAAATATCCCGACCAGACGATCAGCTTCGTCTCCTGACCTGCCAAAACTGCCACCAGCCCGAAATCAAGACATAGGAATACGGCAAGAAGCACCCCCAGCGTCAGGATAACCGCTTTGTTGGTAACCAATGTTGCCACGAAGATAATAACGGTGAAAATTGTGTACGCAATCAGGAAAATCAGTAGGGCCTTTGCATCGAGTTCATACCATTTCAGTACAACGCCGAGATTGATGAACGAGTAAACCATCCAGAACATTCCGTAAATGCCGAAAACAACTGCCGTAAAAAGTTCATTTTTCTTAAAACCGGTAAGGCATGCAAAGAAGTGTATCAGACCGGTGACAAATGCCAGCGGGACGATAATGCTCATATCGTTTGGTCCAAGAAGACCGGCGTTATGAAAGCTCAAGGTAAATAGAGCAATACCAAAACTCGCTAATCCAACTGTTGACGGATCTGCCACTGCCTGATTAACAATACTAAAAGTTGTTTCTTCTGCCATCTCTCTTCCTCCCTCTGATTAAATAATGACTTCCTCGTAAATGCTGCAAGTTACTGCTGAAAAAAAAACAATACATTTTAACTGAACGTCCCTTCCTTGCCCCCCTTTCTAATAATAATAGAAAACCTGCCAGAACCAGGAGTTGCCTTCGCTGCAAATACAAGATTTTTTACACAACTTCCACGTAGCCGTTCAACTCAGGCTCTGTCAAAACGTTGTTTTGTAGGTAGCAATTACGGTGCCAATAAGTACAGTTATTACACAAACCAGACAAAGTCCTTTCATGTTCAATTTAGGGGCATTTTTTCGACCTTCATGAAACGCACAAGCAGGGTATGCCGTATACACTATTTCTGAAAATGTTATTTTTCAGAACATATTTCTATTATTGAACAGTTTTTACCCCAATAGTTAGCACAAAGCCTCTTTCCCGAACAGCATCAAGAACCTCAACCGGCTCAAAGAAAATAAAACACTTTTTCACTGGACGTTAGACACTGCTCACGCTCAATACAACTCATAACGAAGCAACCGACATTCGATTGGCCCATTATACAAAACAATTCGTTGCGAGGCCTTAAGCCCAACATGCTTTGCTAACTGCGGGTTACCGGTCAGCAAAAACGCAGAATATCCTGTAAAATGCTGTTTCATGACATCTCCTATACGCCGGTAAAGAACCTCAAGTGTCTTGACATCACCCAGCCTGACGCCATAAGGCGGGTTGACGAGGAGAACTCCCGGCTCTTTCGGTGGTACAAGAGCAGCAATATCCGCCTTGCTGAACGCGATAAGGTCTCCTACCCCGGCACGTGAAGCATTTTCTTCGGCATACTTAAGAGCATTGTGCGCCAGATCTGACCCGCAAATTGAGACGCCAGCCTTATCTTTTATAGTATCCCTGGCTTCTGTCAGGATTTCCTGCCAGACTTTTGCATCATAACTCGGCCACTTCTGAAAACCGAATCCCTGACGGGTCAGACCTGGAGGACGTAACGTAACCTTCAGTGCCGCCTCAATTGGAATCGTCCCTGAACCGCACATTGGATCAACCAGAGGCACGGTACCATCCCAGCCTGACATGGCCAGGATAGCAGAAGCCAATGTTTCCCGAAGAGGCGCTTCACCTTTTTCCAATCGATAGCCCCGTTTGTCCAGTCCAACACCCGAGGTGTCCAGGCTCACAGTACATTGATTACGGACGAGATGAACATTAACAAGCAGATCAGGTTTGCTTGTACACACATTCGGTCTTCTTCCATAACGATCCCGAATGGAATCCACGATAGCATCCTTCGTCTTCAATGCTGCAAATCCGGAGTGGGTCAAGGCGGAATCCCGAAGATTGCAAACAACAGCAAGAGTCATATCTGGGGTAAGATACGATGTCCAGGGAATGGAATATACCCCATCATAGAGAAGCTGCGGGGTAGTGCAGTGAAATGTGGATAGTGGCATCAACACGCGATTTGCTGTACGTAACCAGAGGTTTGCCTTGTAGCTTGCAGCAATGTCACCAGCAAATCGGACGCCGCCGGTCTCGACAACAATATCCGCAACACCCAGGACACGCAACTCGCTAGCTACCAGCTCTTCCAGTCCTTTTGCAGCGGTTGCAAAAAACTCAGTTTTCATTGCAGTAGACCCCTCCTTACTCAATTTCTCAAAAAAAAAGCCGCACCGAAAATATCGACGCGGCCCTCTTGCTGTTGTATCGAAGACTATTCCACAAAGCTCTTCAGCTTCTTACTCCGGCTGGGGTGCCGAAGTTTCCGCAATGCCTTGGCTTCAATCTGACGAATTCTTTCCCTGGTAACTTCAAAATTCTGACCAACTTCCTCAAGCGTGTGATCGCTCTTTTCGCCGATGCCAAAACGCATCCGCAGAACCTTCTCCTCGCGTGGCGTGAGGCTGGAAAGAACTCGAGCCGTCTGCTCGGAGAGATTTGCCTTGATTACTGCTTCCAAGGGAGAAACAACCCCCTTGTCTTCGATGAAATCACCGAGATGAGAATCTTCTTCTTCCCCAATAGGTGTCTCCAGGGAGATGGGCTCTTTGGCAATCTTGAGGACCTTGCGAACCTTATCAAGTGGCAGGCTCATTCTTTCGGCAATCTCTAAGGGGAAGGCTCACGTCCTATCTCCTGAACCAGTTGTCGACTGGTACGTATGAGCTTGTTAATGGTTTCTATCATGTGAACCGGAATCCGGATTGTTCTGGCCTGATCGGCAATTGCCCGGGTTATGGCCTGACGAATCCACCAGGTTGCATATGTTGAGAACTTGTAGCCCCGCTGATATTCGAACTTGTCAACAGCCTTCATCAGACCTATATTGCCCTCTTGAATAAGATCAAGGAATTGCAGGCCCCGGTTCGTATATTTTTTGGCAATTGAAACCACGAGCCGCAGGTTTGCTTCTACAAGCTCCGACTTTGCATCCTTAGCTTTTCTCTCACCCTGTTCAATACCCTTGATTTCTTTTTCCAATTCATGCGCAATAAAGCCTGAATCCTGTTCTATTTTTTCCAGTTTCTTTTGCGCTGACCGCAGCTTTTTCTCCATTTTCAGGGCCTCTTCCGGCGAAGAAGAAAGCCGTAACAGAAGTTTCGTTCGAGCCGCTTCGTTATCTCGAGTCTCGCTACAGAGCACTGTCAAATCCTCAACGGGAATATCAGAGTCACTGCTCACTTCATGGAAATCAGCCATAATCCGATCAACCTTCGAAGAAAGCTGCTTGAGTCGTTGGGCAATTCTCTCGATGTGGCGGTCTTTGAGGCGCAAAGACTTCAGAAGGTCGGCAGTCCTGGATTTAAGATCCTGCAGTTCCTGCGCAAGACGCTTTCTCTCATCATCTGCCAGGGCCCCTTGGAGGGCATCCTGCAGCTGCTCCATATTTGCATCACAGGACCTGATATCGTTTATCATGGAAAGAAGCCTGGTTTTCTGGACGTCCTCTTCATCCTCTTCAAGTTCCTCTTCTTCAACCTCTTTGCTGATATCTGCCGCATTGATTTGGAAATTCTCAAGCATGTCACCAAGAGCTATTACCTCTTTAACGGTAATGGGGGTATTGTAAATAACCCGTGCCACATCTCTGTCGCCTTCCTCAATACGTTTTGCTATTTCAACCTCTCCTTCACGGGTCAACAGTGATACTGACCCCATTTCGCGCAAGTACATGCGTACCGGGTCACTGGTTCTGCCCAGAACACCAGGTTCGAACTCAACCTCCTCCTGCTCTCCATCCTGCTCTTCGTCCTCTTCCAGATCCAGCTTGACCTTTGGAATCTTGACCTTCTGTGCCGAGTCAACCACCTCAATATCCATTTCGCCAAACATGCTCATCACATCATCAATCTGATCAGAGGAAACAATATCAGGGGGAAGTAAATCGTTGACCTCATCATAGGTCAGAAAACCCTTTTCTTTCCCCAAATCGATCAGATGCTTCACTTCATCCAAACTCTTTTTTGCCATCCAGGTCACCTCGTCTTCTAGACAATCAAATCTATAATATCAAATAGTTTACTTCAGCAGCGACTTCTTCGCACGAAGAGAGTCTATTTGCCTCAGGAGTTCATGATAGGAGTCGCTTTCAGGATCAGCTTGTGCCAGCTTGAGGCCAAGATCCTTGATCTGCAGCAAGGCAATCCGACCCAGTGTATTACGGCACTGATCGAATGCCTTGCGCACATCCATTTCCTCAAGATGCTCCTCTGAAATAAAAAGTGAAGCCAAACGGCTCCGCTCTTCGGATGAATCCACCGAATCGAGGAGCTGTGACCAGTCTATACGCTTATTTTCCGTAACGTGTCGTATGATACGTTCCACTACCGGCAGCACTTCAGCGCGAAAAATCTGAGCCGGGCCAAACTCGGCAACCTGATGTACCACTTCCGGATACTTCCCCATGAGAGACAAAAGCATTTCTTCAGCGCCAGCAGTGGCCTTTTTCTGCTCTTTCGGGGCACGAACAGGGGAGCGAGAAGGTTCCTCTTTCCCCATTTTTCTTCGGACGTCATTTTCTTCAATACCCAGGAATCGAGCGATTTCCCTTACATAAAGGTCTCTTTCTACCGCATCAGCAATCTTGCGGAGTCGTGGTGCCAGTTCTTCCAGTACCTTAACCTTCCCCTCAACGCTGCCAATGTCTTCCTGATTGCAGAGGTCTCTGAAAAAAAACTCGAAAACGGGCAACGCAGTAGAAACCAAACCCTCGAAGGCATCAACGCCATATTTGACGAGATAGGTATCCGGATCTTCCCCTGCAGGCATCTGAACAACACGCGCAGGGAAATCCTCTTGCAAGAAAATCTCCATTGAGCGCAAGGTCGCTTTTTTGCCGGCATTGTCAGCATCAAACAGGAGATACACTTTTCCCACAAAACGTCGGAGAAGTTTCAGGTGCGCTTCTGTCAGCGCGGTGCCGCAGGTTGCCACCACGTTGCGTACACCGGCGCGATACAAGGCCAGATGGTCGAAATACCCCTCGACAATGAAAGCCTCCCCTTTTTCGCGCAGCGCCTGCTTTGCCATACCAAGACCGAAAAGGACTTCACTCTTGTGATAAACAGGCGACTCGGGTGAGTTCAGATATTTGGGCAGGGAATCATCGAGAACTCTTCCGCCAAAACCAATAATACGCCCATGAATAT
>JAQUHM010000246.1 GCA_028683595.1 Geobacteraceae bacterium
TGCTGGAAATGATGCACCAGATGGGCGGTATCATGCAGGAGATGGGCAGGCCGAAAGAAGGACGGATGGCGGGCCAGCATAATAAACAGCTTCAGGAAATGAGGAAGCGTCTGAACGAAATGAAAAAACATGTAAAGTAGAAACAGTCGGTTAAGAGAATATTTACGGACAAGCTCTACATCTTTAAGGAGGCAGATGATATGTCAGGTAAGAAAGAACCAGGCAAGAATGTCACTGCGAAAAAACAGAGTACAAAAAAAGCCATATTCGAATTTCAAGCCCTGGATGCTCGCGACGTTTACCTAGCAGGAGACTTCAATAATTGGGATATCCATACATATCCGATGAAAAAGGACCGGAAGGGGGCATGGAAGGCAACCCTTCCCCTAACGTCGGGAAGGTATGAGTACAAATTTTTTGTCGATGGATGCTGGGAGAGTGATCCCTCCTGTTCCTGCTGCGTCCCTAATCAGTTTGGTAGTATGAACTGCGTCAAAATCGTCGAGTGAAGACCGGATTTGAAAAATATCTGAACGCCATATGCATAAGATGCAACACGGTTCATCCAAGGCTCCCAGTTATCACTGGGTGCCTCTCATTTCCGGCAACAGGGATGATAACCAAGGTCAAGTGCTATGGTGACAACCACTTAAAACCTGTTTTCGTAACCGAATATAGGTGGATTCGTACTTCCAAGAGTCTCGCGGATACTCTGTTCGACAAGCATGGGTACCTATTTTAGTACGGTGATTCACACCACCATAACTATCTGATGGAACTCATGCTTTCGATTATTTAGCGTGCTTTTTAAGCACTGATCTCTGAGACGAACCCATAAAACCAAGTAACCCCTGTATCCCAATGATCAAAGGTGGGCCCGTCTCAAAGTTCAAGCAGTTCGAGGCTGGAATATCGCGCTGAATATTCTGGAGTGGAGCTTGAGCGGATTGAGCCGCAGGAGGCTACTTTGAGGGTAAAAAGAACATGGTTTCACTAGTGAAAATATCTGCAAACGTGCCTTGGTGTTAGCAAGCCGGTCCCGGGAGGCGAAATAATGGGCATTGGAATTAAGAAAGATCATGCGGGCTTTGCTTCGAAGAAACAGCTGATCAAATTATTTCATGAGCGCGGCAGTATGGGAGGTGCCGGATGACCAACTCCCGTTCCGACGCGCTGGTACTCTATGGTGTGACAGGTGATCTTTGCCACAAGAAGATCTTCCCGGCACTCTATGCAATGGCGAAACGAGGCGTCCTCAAGGTCCCGGTCATCGGCGTTGCTTTCCCGGAGTGGACTCTGGACCGTTTGCGTGATCGCGTGACAGACAGCATAAAGCAATCGGGCGAAATTGATAACCAGAGTGCCCTCGACCATCTTCTGTCTCTGCTCAGGTATGTGAGTGGGGATTATAATGACCAGGACACATTCGCGAAGATAAAAGAGGCCCTGGGGAGAGCTCGGCACCCGGCTCACTACCTTGCTATTCCCCCCTCGCTCTTCGAGTCGGTGATTAAAGGGCTCGGTGCTGCGAATTTGGGCGAACATGCGCGCGTCATCGTTGAAAAGCCGTTTGGCCGCGATCTGGCCTCAGCGCGTGAGCTTAATCGCGTCGCGAGGTCGGTGTTCCCGGAAGACTCGATTTTCCGTATCGACCACTTCCTCGGGAAGGAGGAGATCATGAATATCCTCTATTTCCGCTTCGCCAATTCTTTTCTTGAGCCGATCTGGAACCGCAACTACGTTGCCAGCGTCCAGATAACCCTATCCGAGGAATTCGGCGTGGAGGGCCGCGGCGCGTTTTACGAAACCGCAGGTTGTCTGCGTGATGTGATCCAGAACCACCTGTTCCAGATCGTCGCGTTGCTTGCCATGGAGCCGCCGGCTTATAGGGGTTTTGGAGCTGTGCATACTGAGAAAGCCAAGGTCTTTCAAGCCATGCGTCCTTTGCAGCGCGACGACCTGGTGCGCGGTCAGTACTCTGGCTACCGGAAGGAGCCGGACGTGGCGAAGAGTTCCGACGTCGAGACTTTCTGCGCCCTGCGTCTTTTCATCGACTCGTGGCGTTGGGAGGGTGTGCCTTGGTACCTGCGCTCCGGCAAATGCCTGGCCGAAACGGCAACCGAGGTCTTGGTGGAATTGAAGCCGCCACCACAAAAGCTTTTCGCTGACTCAGCTCCGGTGACCGGCCGGGCCAACTATCTGCGCTTCAGGATCTCCCCCAACTCCGCCGTTGCCCTTGCCGCTCGTGTTAAAAGCGCAGGGAAGGAGTTTATCGGCGACCAGCAAGAGCTCTACCTGTTGGAAGAACAGCCTGGAGAGGAAACACCCTACGAGCGGCTTCTGGGCGACGCCATGGAGGGCAAAGGAGGGCTCTTCACCCGTCAGGACTCGGTTGAGGCTGCTTGGGCGGTCGTCGAGCCGGTTCTCAGGACCCACCACCGGTCCCGACTTTATAAGCCGGGCAGCTGGGGGCCGAAAGAGGCAGACGGGATCATCGCTCCAGATGGCTGTTGGCACAACCCCAGGACCAGGAAGGAATCCGGACTATAGGTCTGCCACGACTGTCTCTCTGCCTGCCTTGATCCTGCATTACGAGAGGTCATAGGAACTCAACAAAGATCGAGGTTAATCATTACTGGATTGGAAGAAGGCGGATTAGACGCTCAAAAGAACCGATGTGAATCAAACTGCAGAATGTAGATGAATTATTTCCAGTAATTTCCACAAACAGCTCTGAGGGGAAAACCATGACTTGTGAGCAAGCTCAAAAACAGTATGAAATCGGTATGGTCGGCCTGGGCGTAATGGGACGCAATCTCGTGCTGAACATGGCCGACCATGGTTTCTCGGTTGCTGGCTATGACAAGGACCCGGACAAGGTCGAGTCGCTACGGAAGGAATCGGCTGAGCGTGCCGTTCAAGGTGCGATGAGTATGATTGATTTTGTCGCAATGCTTCGTAAACCGTGCGCAATCATGATGCTGGTGCCCGCAGGCGCTCCGGTGGATTCGGCCATCAAGGATTTCCGCATCTGGACAAGGGCGATCTGATCATCGATGCCGGCAACTCCTACTTCAAGGACACCGACCTTCGTGCCGGCACCCTGGCGGAGAAAGGTATTCATTTACTCGGTGTGGGCGTATCCGGTGGCGAAGAAGGAGCGCGTCACGGACCGAGCATCATGCCCGGCGGACCGGAAGAGGCTTACGAGCGGGTACGTCCCATCTTTGAGTCTGTAGCCGCGAAGGTCAATGGCGATCCGTGTGTGACCTGGTTAGGACCTGGATCGGCCGGGCATTTTGTGAAGATGGTTCACAACGGCATCGAATACGCTGTGATGCAACTCATCGCCGAGACCTACGACCTGATGAAACGCGGCCTTGGCTTTAACGATGACGAACTGCATGACATATATTGCTCGTGGAACAACGGTGAACTCAACGGCTACCTGATGGAGATCACCAGCCATATTTTCAGCAAAGCGGATGAAAAGACCGGTAAGCGGATTGTCGACGAAATCCTGGACATCGCCAAACAGAAAGGCACGGGCATGTGGACTTCGCAGAGTGCAATGGAACTGCAAGTGCCGATCCCGACAATCGATCTGGCGGTCGCGATGCGTGATTTGTCTGTGTTCGCGAAGGAACGAGAACAGGCCGGCGCGATCTATCAGCGATCCCAGCGGCGCTTAACCGTCGATCCCGACACGTTTCTCTCGCAACTGTACAGTGCACTTTTTGGCGCGATGATTATCATCTACGCTCAAGGCATGGCGCTTTTGGCGGCGGCTTCAGACAAATACAAGTATGACCTTGACCTTGGAGCCGTGGCGCGGATTTGGCGAGGTGGCTGCATCATCCGCGCTACGTTGCTTGAAGACATCCGCGCTGCGTTTCAGGTGAGGCGTGATCTGCCGAATTTGCTGCTGGATCCCTCCTTGTCGCGCAAGGTCATGGAACATCAGGAATATTTGCGCCAGGTGGTGTGTCGGGCGGCCGAGTCAGGGCTGCCAGTCCCGGGTTTGATGGTTTCATTGAGTTATCTCGACGCCTATTGCAGTGAATGGTTGCCGGCCAATCTAATCCAGGCCCAGCGCGACTATTTCGGAGCCCACACCTATGAGCGGATCGATGCCAAAGGGACGTTCCACACGGAATGGGAGGAAGAGTGATAATCATGAAAATGAATGTTCAATACGCATCAATCCGGAGACAAGGCAGCACCCTGAAACGATCACTGCCAGCGATGAGGCCTTGACAGGCATGACGATAAAACGCAAACGCTACCATTGTCGCCGCTTGGCAAGGAAGTAGACATTGAAGTGTGAACACCATTTGGGAGATAACAGGTATCGGAAGGCACCCACATTATAATTGGACTGCTGGACAAATAGTAAGGAGAATTATTGTGCAGTCTGGGTCAGATTTCGAGGCCGGTCCACATCCAGATCTTGCTGCGCTGGTTGTTTTCGCTTAAGGGCGGAACCCCTTTCGTGGAAACGCTGCCACTTCAGCCTGATATGCCGTTACCGGGACGATTCTTAGACCAAACTCGCCATTACATTTTTCGCAGGTATGAAAAAATGGCCGACCATCCTTCCGCCCAGGAGGCGCCTCCGCCTTGTGATTGCAATACGGGCATTCAAAAATGACTGGCTCGCCTTTGGTGCTTTTTCCGGTCTCGCCTTTCTTTACCCTCTTTGAAATCCGTTTTTCTTCCACTTGAATCTCTTCTTTAGGCGTTTCATTAACGTTTTCCATAATGGCCCTCTCTATTTTCTGAACTTTCCCCAAAGTCTCTAATGCTTTTGTTTCTTTCCGAGCTTTCGGTCGAATTGGATCCGGTCCGCTTGGGCTCAAATCGTCCTGGACAGCGGCAGAAGACTGCCCCGTTTGACTAGAAGAATCTGGAGCACCGAGCAGTGCTTTCTTCCAAATCGCCGGGAGCGTTGTGGCGGTAAAACGCATGGGGCGTCTATTCTTCATCAGCGGTACATCCCCCCTGATGACATAGAATCGCTTCTGGTAGCTCACAAGCAAGTCCCCATCTATTTCCCCATGTGTCACGCCGTAAACCTGCCTGTTATCGAGCCAAAAACGTACAGTTTCAGGTTTCATAAATATACCTTTCTCTCTGACACCTTAAACACTCTCCTGACCATCTACAAGTACCCGTTGTCAGCGATTAGCCTTCGTGCAAACAACCAGGGCGGCAATCACCCCGGGAACCCACCCACACAAGGTCAACAGTGACACGATCAATATCGTACCACAGCCCTTATCTAATATCGCCAATGGTGGCAAAAGAATGCAGAGCAAAGCTCTTCCAAAACCCATGAGATTTTCTCCTTCTCATTACGAGGTGAACTCAACAATCCGATCGAAATGACATACCGATACACTAAGTAGTTTCCATCCGGAAAGTCTTGGCTGAGGCCGGGTTGGAACTTATCCGAAGCCTCTCGTAATCGGTCACCACCTGTTATACTGATCAGCTAATCTGCTGGTTTCAGGCGGTTTTCTTGCTGTTGCAATCGTGCAATGAAGCCGTACGAGAGACTCCGTGAAAGCCCCAACCCTCCACGGAACAGTACTTTTTCAGTTTCCGGATGCAAACTAATTACAATGCATCATAAAGCTGACGGACCTTTTCCTGGCCGTGAAGCCGCTCCAGCCTTCGGACAATAAAATGACCTCTCCCCATATCCTGGAAATGATCGATGAATAATGCATTGATCGCCGCACCACCGAATGCTCCCACTACAGGCACTGCCTGAGCTGCAGCTTTTTCCGAGACGACAATCGAAAACCGTGACGCTACCTGGGAAATCAATCTGACAATTGCAGGAGCCCCACGCTGGGACAGCCCCTTAGTTGTTAGATGCGAAGCCGCTTCGGAGACCGCCTTGGCGAGGGCTGCCCTTGTGACGAAGTAGCCTGACTCAGTCCCATCGTCACTCTTTGATTTTCCGCCAAGCGCCAGGACCTGAACACATTGCAGCTTGGCGTCGGGTC
>JAQUHM010000247.1 GCA_028683595.1 Geobacteraceae bacterium
ACCTTTCGTTGCCAACACTTTCGTTATCGCAGCCGTCAGCGTTGTCTTGCCATGGTCAACGTGACCGATCGTTCCTATGTTTACGTGCGGCTTTGTCCTCTCAAATTTCGCCTTCGCCATCTTGGTAGCCCTCCTGCGCCAGAACCTTTGATACTGTTCGCTATTTTTTTGTTTGTTTTCTGATGATAGTTTCGATAAAAAATGGAGCCCACAATCGGACTTGAACCGATGACCTCTTCCTTACCAAGGAAGTGCTCTACCGCCTGAGCTATGTGGGCACACAAAATGGAGCGGGAAACGGGACTCGAACCCGCGACCCTCAGCTTGGAAGGCTGACGCTCTAGCCAACTGAGCTACTCCCGCTAAATTTAATCAGGAAGATTTTTGAAGAAAACCGACCCTCATCACTCCCAGTGCATGCGACGTTCGTCTCCTGCAAGCAATGCCTTCGAACTTCTTCTGCAGTTGTATGGTGGAGGGAGGAGGATTCGAACCTCCGAAGTCGTCCGACGACAGATTTACAGTCTGTTCCCTTTGGCCACTCGGGAATCCCTCCAGGGAAGAACAGCACTTCTACAATATGGAGCTGGCGATGGGACTCGAACCCGCAACCTGCTGATTACAAGTCAGCTGCTCTGCCAGTTGAGCTACGCCAGCAAGCTATATGTGCTTTCAGTACATAATTTTGCCGATTCTCCGCCGAAAACGAAGATACTCCTTATATCTCCCTTTAGAATCCTTGTCAAGATTTTTTTCCAGTAAAAAAATTCTGACGTCACTGGCGTCCTGTAAAACAGACCTTATTTTCTGCGAACATTCCTTCTCTTTCCCACTGACACCTTCTCACTTTTACAACGAGAAAGCAGTTCCTGTGCAACCGCCTCGCGTCCGGACAGCTTCAGGGCCTTCAAAACCGCCTCGCGCTCCTCGGGAATATGATAGAGAAGAAGGGACTTCTGCAAACTTTTCTCGCGGTCGGTTTTTGCAACATACACACTTTCACCAGTATACGGGTCCAGACCGGTATAATAGATACATGTAGAAAGAGAACCTGGTGTCGGCGTAAAATCCTGGACCTGCTCAACCTTAAGACCCAAGCGCTTCAAACTCAGGGCGGCATCGACCATGTCACTAAGTGTGCAACCAGGATGTCCGGACATCATATACGGGACAAGGGACTGCCGCTTTCCGAGCCGGGCAGTTTCCGCGCGAAAGTTTTCCAGAAACCGTACAAAAACATCCCGACCAGGCTTACGCATTCTGTTTGTAACAGCATTGACGAGATGTTCGGGAGCAACCTTCAACAGGCCACCCACATGGTGGGTTAAGAGTTCCCGTAAATACTCAGGCTGATGTAAAAAAAGGTCAAAACGGACGCCGGAAGCAACGGCAACATGCTTGACCCCGGAAATATTTCTCGCTTTTTTAAGGAGGTTTGCGGGCTCTCGATCAGCTACCCGAAGGTTATTGCAATGTGTCGGGTAGATGCAACTTGGCCTCTGACATTTCCGCAGCGCCTCTTCATCGCGACATCTGGCAGCATACATGTTAGCCGTAGGCCCACCCAGATCGGTTACTGTCCCCTTGAACCACCGGAACGATGCAAGCTTTCGAACTTCTTGCAAAATCGACGTTTCACTGCGAGACTGTACAATCTTGCCCTGATGATGGGCAATTGCACAAAACGCACAGCCACCCATGCAGCCTCGGTGAGTTGTTATTGATGAACGTATCTGCTCACACGCCGGAATCGGTTCCGTATACGATGGGTGCGGGGCTTTTTCAAAAGGAAGGGCGTACACTGCATCCATCTCGGGTTGCGTAAGGGGAATCGCCGGTGGATTGCAGATCAGATACCGGTCACCATGTTTCTGCACTACTACAGAACCGCTCAGGGAATTCATCTGCTGCTCGGTCAGCCGGAATGCATTTGCAAACGCACGTTTATCCGCAGAGACTTCTTCCCAGCCGGGCAGACTGCAGACGGTGCCGGGAAGGGAGGCAAGCCGGATGTTGTCGCCGATCCAGGCCGTGCCCCTGACATTATGCAACCCGGCAAGATCCTCGCCGCGACGCAACCCTTCAGCAATCTCGAGAAGCGGGTGTTCCCCCATTCCATACACCAGAAGATCCGCCTTTGCGTCAAACAAAATTGAGCGACGCACTCGGTCTTCCCAATAATCGTAGTGTGCAAAACGGCGGAGGCTTGCCTCGATGCCGCCCAGAATCACCGGCACATCCTTGAAAGCCTCTTTCAAACGACTGGTGTACACAATGGAAGCTCGATTGGGCCTGGCACCGTGACGATTCCCCGGGGTATAGGCATCATCACGCCGGAGCTTCTTTGCCGGGGTATAATGCGCAACCATCGAATCCATCGCACCTGCCGACACGGCAAAAAAGAGTTTGGGGCGCCCCAGAACCATGAAGGATTCTTTTACCCGCCAATCGGGTTGCGGAATGATTCCCACGCGAAAACCGCGTGATTCAAGGAGTCGGGCAAGGAGAGGTATGCCAAATGAAGGATGATCAATATAAGCGTCACCACTTACAAAAATGATATCCAGTTCAGACCAGCCCAACTGGAGGGCCTCGTCTCTGCTGACGGGGAAAAAAGGCATCAGGGAAACAACGGCAGGGCATCGAGCCCGAGATTTTCAGGGAAACCGTTCATGATATTCATATTCTGCACAGCCTGCCCCGAAGCACCTTTGACCAGGTTATCAATGGCAGAAACAATAATAACCCGGCCGGTTCTTTTATCGATCGTCAAGCCGATATCGCAGAAATTCGAACCACGGACATGCAGAGTCGATGGATAGACACCCTCGGGCAGCACCCTGACAAACCCTTCATTTCGATAGAACTTCTGGTAGAGAGACAGCAACTCGTCAACAGACGTTTCTTTTGTCAAGGTACCGTACAGGGTCGAAAGAATACCACGATCCATAGGCACAAGATGCGGGGTAAAGGATATCGTTACCTGCTCAGCCGCAAGGAGGGAAAGCTCCTGTTCAATTTCCGGCGTATGGCGATGGGAGGCAATCCCATAGGCCTTGAAACCTTCATTCACCTCACAAAAGAGTGTATCGACCTTCGCGCCCCTGCCGGCACCACTGACAGCTGATTTGGAATCAGCAATGATCGTGGTAAGGTCGAGAAATCCCTTTTTCAAAAGCGGGGCGAGCCCGAGAATAATACTGGTAGGATAGCAACCCGGGTTCCCTACCAGATCAGACTCGGCGATTGCCTTACGGTGCAATTCAGGAAGTCCGTAGACTGCCCTGGCCAGCACATCGGGATTCATATGAGGCTGATACCATGCTTCATAGAGCGCAGGGTCGTGAAACCGATAGTCAGCAGAAAGATCAACAACTTTCTTTCCCATCTCCAGAAAGGAGGGAACTACCAGCATCGCTGCCTGATGTGGGAGCGCCGTGAAGATGAAATCCGCTTTTTCACAAACCCGCATCGGTTCCAGCTTCTCCAAAACCTGTGTATAGCGATCACGAACCGAGGGGAATATCTCGCCTACTGTCTTTCCAGCACTTCTCTCAGAGGTTACACAGGTGACCGCAACTTCAGGGTGACCAGAGAGTATCCTCAATAATTCAACACCGGTGTAGCCGCTGGCACCAACAACCGCAACCTTTAGCATGCGATATCTCCTCTAAGGGCAAAAGGTAAACGTAATCATTCAGCATAATATTGATGAAGCCAAGAAATTAGCTCCCCTCCCTTGACGGGAGGGGATTGAGGGGTGGGTGGAACTGCCAACTGAGCAAACATGCCAAATTCCCCCACCCCCTAGCCCCCTCCCGCAAGGGGCGGGGGGACATAGCTTGCGCTTTCAGTAGGTACTGAATAGTTACAGATAAACAAGTGAGAAATCTTCTCTCCGTCAACAATCTGAAAGGACCTTTTGTGAACGCAGAAAAGGGGGAAATCCGTATGGACTTCCCCCTCTGTAACAAAGATGATAACAGAATCGAATCTTAACGCTTGGAGAACTGGAAGCTTGCGCGGGCAGCTTTCTTGCCGTATTTCTTACGCTCTTTGACACGCGAATCACGGGTAATAAAGCCGGCCTTCTTCAGGACACCACGAAGTGTAGCATCAACTTCAAGCAGAGCCTTGGTTATCCCGTGCTTTATGGCACCGGCCTGACCACTGTCGCCACCACCCTTTACGGTCGCATAGATATCGAACTTATCAGCGTTCTCAGTAAATTCCAAGGGCTGCTTGAGCACCATTTTCGAGGTTTCCCTGCCAAAATAATCATCAAGGCTCTTGTCGTTCACGGTAATTTTGCCAGTTCCCGGTGTAAGCCAGACTCTGGCGATGGATGTTTTTCTTCTCCCGGTTCCGTAGAAGCGTGTTCCTGCCATGTATCTTCTCCTGGTACTATCGTTATAAAAGTTAAATTACCCTACAGTGCCTTCGGTTGCTGAGCTTCGTGGGGATGAGCAGCGCCGGCATAGATCTTCAGCTTCTTAAGCATCAGACTTGCAAGCTTGTTTTTGGGAAGCATGCCCTTTACCGCTTTCCTGATGAGATCTTCCGACTTCTTTTCCAGAAGCTTTCCGGCCGAGATGCCTTTGATTCCACCGGGAAAACCGGAATGGCTGTAGTAGATCTTATCCGAGAGCTTGTTCCCGGTAAGAGCGATCTTCGCAGCGTTTACCACAACCACGAAGTCACCGGTATCGACGCTGGGAGTGAAAGTGGGTTTGTTCTTTCCACGGAGCACACTAGCTATCTGGGTTGCGACCCTGCCAAGGACCTGATTTTCCACATCGACCAGAAACCAATCCCTGGTTATATCTTTAGAACGGGGTATTTGCGTTTTCATTGAAACCTCACAGCTAGATGAAGAAATAAAATCAGTGACGTACTGAAAGCTGGTAAATTAATCCAAACTCCCTGCCTTGTCAAGCAAAATTATCCCAACCCTGCAATCAATAATATACTTCCAGAAGGCACAACCCCTGCGGCGGCGCCGTAATCCCTGCTTTCTTCCGGTCTCTATCGAGAAACAAACTCACGATATCGTCAGAATTCATGCTGCCGCGACCTACCTCGACAAGGGTGCCCACCATAATCCTCACCATATTCTTCAGAAATCCTGACCCTCGCACATCGAAAACAATCATATCGTCCCTCCGGGAAACGTCCAGAGAGTCGATCCGGCGCACGGTGGTCTTTGCCGCACAGTTCGAGGCACGGAAGGCGGCAAAATCCTTTTCGCCAAGAAAAAGGGTAGCGGCACGCTGCATGGCCTCACAATCAAGCCTATCTCCGAGACGCCAGACATACTGGCGATTCAGCGGGGAGCGGCGTGGCGAATTGTAGATAGTATAACGGTAGTGCTTGGCCACGGCATCGCGTCGGGGGTTAAACTCAGGCGAAACCTCTATCGCCTCTCGAATTGCTATATCAGGAGGCAGATGGGCATTCAGGCCCTCGCAAAAGGCCTTGACAGGAATACTCCTGTCCGTTCTGAAAGATGCCACCATTCCCCTTGCATGAACCCCCGCATCGGTTCGTCCCGAAGAAACAAGCCGGACCTTTTCCTTCAGCATTCCGGAGAGTGCAACCTCCAGTACTTCCTGCACGGCAAGACCATTGGGCTGAATCTGCCAGCCGACATACTGCGTTCCGTCATATTCGATAATGAGCTTAATCGTGCGCATAGAAACAGCGAGACGCCCGGAAGGGCGTCTCGTTCCCGAAGGAACCTCTTGTTCGTTTTTCCAGACAGAGACCAGGAGTTACCCTTTCAGATGGTCTCTGATCAGTATCTCGGCAATCTGCACCGCATTGGTTGCGGCTCCCTTGCGAATATTATCAGCAACGACCCACAGGTTCAAACCATTGTCGATCGACTCGTCCTCGCGAATCCTGCCAACAAAAGTCAGGTCCTGACCGGCAGCATCAATCGGCATAGGATAAACACCTTTGGCCACATCGTCCACCAGCTTACAGCCAGGAGCATTTTTCAGGAGTTCAAAAGCCTT
>JAQUHM010000248.1 GCA_028683595.1 Geobacteraceae bacterium
GCATAGGGGCCGGTAAATGCCTTTGGCATATGGATAACGACCATGATGCCGTACGGGAAATTGACAGGAATTCGGGAAAGAACCTCTTGAAGCGCGACCGGCCCCCCGGTTGATGCTCCTATGGCCGCATAATTCAATCGTATCTTTGGCAGCTTGGCTTCTGTAACCCGTCTGGTGACCGGAGCCTGTCTGCCGGGAAGGATGGGGCCTCGTTGGGAGCCGGAACGAACAGCCGCTTTTACTTTTCGCAGTAACTCATCGCGGAAGATGGCTTGGGCTGTTGTTGAATCGGTGATATTTTTCGGTATGTAATCTACTGCGCCTGCTTCCAGTGCGTCAAATGTTGCTGTTGCCCCCTCGTTAGTGAGGGTGGAGACCATGATGACCCTCGTGGGATCTTTGGCCATGATCTGCTTCAAGGCGGCGATTCCATCCATCACCGGCATTTCCACATCCATGGTTATCAGGTCGGGTTTCAGCTCCAGAGCCTTCCTGACTCCATCTGCTCCGTCATTAGCTGTGCCGACAATCTCGATTTCAGGATCGCTGCTCAGGATCCGGCGAATTACCATTCGCATAAAGGATGAGTCATCAACGATAAGCACGCGTATTTTTTTGGCTCTTTGCAGGATCATGTAACCTCTCTATTTTATCATGCCCTCAAAAAGGGAATTGACAAGATCTTGAACCTCAGGGACCCGCTCATCAAGTTCATAACAGAAACGCTCCACATCCAGATCGACGAAATTCGGTGCAAAGTCTTTCAGTATCCTCCAGGCGGGCTCTTCTGCAAGGTTGAAGCTCACCCATTCCCGGCCGCCGTAATCCAGATGGCGCACGGAGCAGAAGAGGTCTGCGAGGTTCACGATGGCTGAAAGGGTAGGGTCGCAGGTGGCGTTGTCCGGTGCGTGGTGATGTGCTATTACATCGCAATACTCTGCTGGAAAATTCCAGTTTTTTGCCAGGCAGTAGCCTACCTCGCAATGGGTTGTGCCGAGGATTCTTTCTTCTGTCACTACAAAACTCTGGCTAGTTCCCTTTAGTTCGTCCACTACCTGCTGAAAACTGTCCTTCATGTGGTAACTCAGGAAGACTTCGCCTATGTCATGAATAATGCCGACGATATAAGCTTTCTCAGTTTCGGGATAACGGATGCGTTGCGCAATGATCTTTGCAACAACGCCGACACCAAAAGAATGTTCCCAGAAGGTCTTGACGTCAAACACGCCGGTTTTACCCTCAAAGGCTTCAATGATTGAGCAGGTGAGGGCGATGTGCCTGATCTGGCGAAATCCGAGATAAATCAGAGCCCTTTTCAAGGACTTTATTTCGTGCATCGGTTTGAAAAATGGCGAATTAACTATCTTGATGACCCGCGATGCCATTACCTGGTCCACAAGGATTGTCTCGGCCAGTTCCTCCAGTTCGACATTGGGTTTGTCGAACATGTCGAGGACCTTAGTGGCTATCTCGGGTATTGTCGGCAGTTCGTGAACGCCCTTTACCAGATTTTGCGCTTTTGACATCTTGCCGTTGTTTTCCACAGGTGTTCTCCTCTATCGCTACTTTTTGTAGGCGAAGCCGCCGGGGAAGTGGACTGTTTTAAATTTATCGCTCACCCCGTGGAGCGACTCGGACTGCCCGACGAAAAAGTATCCATAGGGTTGCAAATTATTGTAATAGTGCTGAACAACCTTCGCTTTTGATGACGTGTCGAAATAGATAAGAACGTTGGCGCAAAAGATGAAATCGAAGGTTTTCATGAAAATCATCTTGTTGTCGTCGTACAGGTTGAGGTGTTTGAAGGTTACAAGTTTCTTTACTTCAGGAGAGAGAACGAACCGGTCTGTGGATTCCTTCTTGAAGTATTTTCGCATGTAGAGTTCGGGGACATGACGAACCGAATAGGCATTAAAGACACCTTCATTTGCCTTGGCAAGGACTTCTTCGTTGATGTCGGTTCCGACGATTTCGAAGATCCAGTTTTTCAGCAACGTTTCTCGCTTTTCCAGCAGCAGCATTGCAAGGGTATAGGCTTCCTCACCGGATGATGAACCTGCGCTCCAGATCCTGAGTTTTCGGAAGCCGATCTTTTCCTTTGGGATGGCAACCTCGGGAAGAAGCTGATTTTCCATTGCTTTCAGCTGAGGAGGGTTGCGGAAGAAATAGGTTTCGTTGGTGGTCAGGTCGTTCAGCAGCTGTTTGAGCTCAACTGAGCCGGCAGAACCGTTTTTCAGAAAACGGAAGTATTCGCCATGCACCTTGATGCCGGTTTTTTCCATCCGCTTTGTCAGCCGGCTTTCAACAAAGTACTTTTTCTGCAAGGTGAAAAACATTCCGCAGGTATTGTAAATGAAATCCCGCAGTATTTCGAAGTCCGCATCGGATAATTTCATATATCTCCTATCCGTTTACTTGTCTGAAGGGCATAAGCACGGGTAACTTATTCTGGTAAAACTGTGCATTTCCGGTTAGAGGGGGCAGCATGCGGTGGTAGGAAAACCGAATGCCGACTTCAGGTATCCCTTTACGGATCCTTCCGAGACAGGGCGGTATTTAGAATGTTGCAGCTTTATGCTGCCCAGCTGCCAACAGTTCCTGATTCTTCCAATTCAATGATTCCTGCCGGATCGATGTTGAGGGCAACCCGGCCGTCTCCCAGGATTGTCGAGCCGGCGATGCCCGGCGCTTTTGCCAAATATTTCCCCAGCGATTTGATGGCGACTTCCTGTTGTCCGAGGAGTCTCGATACGATAAGCCCCATCCTTTTTTCCGCTACGCCGATGACGACGATATAGCTCTGCTGTGAAGTCGTATCTTTATCTGCTACTCCGAAAACCCTTTGCATGCGAATAAGGGGCAGCACCGAGTCCCTTAGCTTCAGAACTTCCTGCCCCCCGATCTGGTGGAAGGAACTTGTTTCTACCTTAAGGGTTTCCAGAACTGCGGCAAGAGGGATGGAGTAAACCTCGTTCTCCACTTCCACAAGAAGGGACTGGATGATTGCCAGTGTCAGCGGGAGCTTAAGGATAAACTCGGAGCCCTTGCCCACCTCGCTTCTGATTTCAATCAGACCGTTCAGTTTTCTGATGTTGGTGCGGACAACGTCCATACCAACACCGCGTCCCGAAAGGTCTGTCGCCTTTTCTTTCGTGGAGAAGCCCGGCAGGAAGATGAGATCAAGGATCTCTTTCTGAGACATGGCCGCTACCTGTTCTTCGGTGACAAGACCCTTGTCGATTGCCTTACGGGATAATTTCTCCGGGTCAATGCCGTTCCCGTCATCCTTGATGCTGATGATGATCTGATTTCCTTCATGGGTAGCGGACAGTACAACGTTTCCAGTGCGGGGTTTGCCGATTGCGACACGCTCCTCCGGCATTTCCAGACCATGGTCCAGGGCATTGCGGATAAGGTGGATAAGGGGATCACCGATTTCATCGACTACCGAGCGATCAAGTTCCGTTTCTTCACCGATGATTTCAAGATTCACCTCTTTTCCCAAGTCGCGGGACATGTTTCGCACAATGCGCGGGAACTTCTTGAAGACCTTTTCTACCGGGATCATACGTATTTTCAGAACCTGCATCTGGAGTTCGGAGGTGACAAAGTCAATTCTCTTTGCAAGTTTGCTGAATTCTTCCCCGAAGTTCGTCATGTTCTCGCGGCTCTGGTAGTCGATATTCATCTGCAGGGTTCTGTTTCGCTCCAGAACCATTTCACCGACCTGATTCATCAGGTCATCAAGTCTTTTTACATCTATCCTGACGGTGGTGTTGTCGGAGGTATCCTCGTTTCGAGCGGCTGCAGATTTCTGGGTTGCCGGGCGACTTGCCGGTGCGGGTAGTGCTTGGAGGACAGGGGCGGCATCTGGTACAAGTTCCATTTCTTCGGATGATTCAAGAGTCGAGTCTGAAGTTTCGGGGGGTTGATCGGTTGCTTCAGGTGCTATATCCCGGGGTGCCTCAGCAAGAACAGTGGCCTCTTGCAGGTTCCCGGAAATATAGGGGATGAGGTTATTGATGATTTCTCCCAGATCTCGCTCGACAATTTCTCCGTTGCGGATGTCGCTGACCAGGAGCTTGACGTGATCTGCGGCATCGAGGATAACGTCCATGATTTCCGGACCCACCTGTAATTCGCCCTTTCGGAGTCGATTGAGAACATCCTCTGTCTTATGCGTAATTTTAACCAGAAGCTCAAAGCCGAGAAAACTGGAGGCGCCTTTAACCGTATGAATGGAGCGGAAAATACTATTCATAAGCTCCATGTCATCGGGCCTTTTCTCCAAAGCGATCAGGTCATCATCCATTTTCTCGATAAGTTCGGTTGTTTCTGTCAGAAAGCCTTCCAACAGCTCCTGGTCTTCGCATAGTAATGACATCTTCAGCTCCTTTTTACATGATCTTCTACAATTTATTGCTCTGCTGCAGGTTGAAGTGCTGGCAGGCAGTTATACAATTCCCATGTCTGTTTCAGTCTGTGCCTGCTCTATTTGACAGGAGCCTGCTATATGCTGGTATTGAGCAGGGAATCCCGCTCTGCCTGGGAAAAGACCCGCTCCAGGTCAAGCAGAACGAGAAGGCTGTCACTTCGGTTAATCACACCTGACAGGTACTCCTGATCAACGCCGCCATTTACAACAATCGGGGGAGGCTGGATTTCGGAGGAGGTTATGCGGATTACCTCTGACACCGAGTCAACGATAAATCCCATAAGGTCGCCATCGACATCCATGACGATAATGCGAGTCTGTTTGTCGTTTTCAACTTCAGGAAGGGAGAACTTCTTCCGAAGTGAGATGATGGGAATAACCTTTCCTCGCAGGTTGATCACCCCTTCGACGTAGTAGGGGGTGTTCGGAACGCGTGTGACATTAGTGATTCTAATAATCTCACGGACTTTCAGCACATAGACCCCGTATTCTTCCCGATCGAGGTTGAAGCTGACCAGTTGGATGATTTCGGCCTTGGATTCTTCAGTTTTGAAATTCACTGCAGTTGCCATGTCTGGGGTCTCCCGTTGTCGAATATTTGGCTGCATGCCATGTCGTGTCGAATAGCTGATGCTCTTCAAGCGAAAGGACAGCGAAGTACTGTTTCTAATTCTTTTCGGCGGCTTTTCAAAAATATTGAATAAAAAATTGCGTAGCTGTCAGGAAAGTAAATATCTTTGGAAAAACTGACAGTTACCTGCCACGACTCAAGAGAAGAACTGGCTTCTGCCAGGTACAGCAGGGTACATTGATGACGCAAACGGGGGGAGTGTTCCGGACAATATGATAGCGGAAATTTGTTATTATGGTGAACCGGGGCCTAGGAGTCTGTCGGACTTAGGGGAAATCTGCTGCAAATCCATCTGGCCGGCCCATATTCCGCCGTTTTTTGGGTCAATAGAACAACTATTGACCAGCAAAATCGACAAAATATGTCCTCGCCCAGCCGAATTTTCGCGTCGACTTCCTAAGCACGACAGACTCCTAGTTGGCAAATCTGTGAACGAGAAAGAAATGGAGGGGATTTGTCGTGAGGATAATATTGCCGAGTGTGAAGAGTACGGCAGGGGTTTTCTGACAAGTATCTCTGTTTCCCGGAACGGAGTATCTCCGTTCCGGGAAATCATGGTGGGGAAGGACCTGTACCTCTGAGACGGTGAATCTATTCTTTCTGATCAGGCTCGTCTGCCACGGGTTCTTTCTTCTTCCTGGGGGCTCGTTTTCGTTTCGGTTTTTCCGGAGCGACTTCTTCTGCAGTTTTAATTTCAGATTTGCTCGTTTCCTTAACGGGTTCGATTTCATGTACGATTGCAGCTGAAAATGTTTCCGGTAAAGACGTGGCTGATTTTTCATGCGGTATGGCAGGGCCTGCGTCCGTGACTTCCGCTGATACTGCCTTCGGCTTGCGGGGTACTCTCGGTTTTCTCGGTTTTTTCTTCGGTGTCTCTTGCAGTATTTCGGGTGTCTCGGGTGGAGCGGCT
This sequence comes from Geobacteraceae bacterium, assembly GCA_028683595.1. Taxonomy (GTDB): domain Bacteria; phylum Desulfobacterota; class Desulfuromonadia; order Geobacterales; family Geobacteraceae; genus RPRC01. The sequence goes on from JAQUHM010000248.1 coordinate 5,977, forward strand.
TCCTCGACAACTGCAACGGCAGGTTGTTCAGTTTCTTCGG
>JAQUHM010000011.1 GCA_028683595.1 Geobacteraceae bacterium
ACCCCTCCTCGCGGAGACGCCCTTGCCTTCGGCTAGTACTTTGTTTACCCCGTCTCACGACGGTGGTTGGATTCTTGTACAGGGGACTTGCACCCCATAAGTTCACGCCCATGCCGGGCGTACACCAGCCGGTTCGACGCCGCCCCAAAAAACCGGGCGGGTCAACCGGGTACCCCGTTAGGAGCACATAAGGAACATCTGATATGGAACAACAGATTTTGGCATTCTTAGGGAAAATACTTGCGTACGGCGGTGGTGCTGCGGCTGTCGCCTACGCAGTCTTTCTGTCTGTCGGGAAGAAGTGGATCGAATCGCAATTCCAAGATCGGCTTGAGCAATCTCGCCATGAAAATGCCAAAGAACTCGAACATCTTAAGTTTGAGATAACCTCTTTACTCAATCGCGTAACCACCCTCCATCAAAAGGAATTCGAAGTCATACCCGAAGCGTGGAGCAGGTTTCATGAAGTGCTTTTTCGGTTGAGGCCTTTTGTCTCTTTCTTTCAACAGTTCCCTGATCTTGACCACATGAGCCAAGATAGACTTCTCGAGTTTCTTGATCAGTCGAAGCTACTAGATTCTGAAAAGAATGAACTTCGGTCCGCATCGAAAAAAACAGATCTATATCAAAAACTAATTTTCTGGCACGTATACTCTGACGTAAGAAACGCCTTCAGCGATTTTCACAACTATCTTGAGAAGAACCAAATATTCATGAGCAAAGATCTTTGTGAACAGTTCTCCAAAATAGACGGTATCTTGTGGGAAGTTCTGATAAAGAGGGAAGTTGGGCATCAGTATGTAGACCATAAGATGTGGGTTGAAGCATCGCAGCAAATGCGAAATGAAATTGAACCACTGCGTAAGGAAATAGAGTGCTTGGTCCAGAACCGCCTTAAGTCAGAGAAAACGGGTATTTAATTTCTGCCTTCCCAACCACAAAATAAGACCGGCCATGGCCGGTCAATTTCGGCCCCGTTGGGCAGGTCAAAATGATAAAGACCCTCGAATGAGGAAGCTAATAGGGTCGGGGTTTGAAGATTTGAACTTGAGAGAGAAGTTCAAGTCTTCAAACCCTGCCCCCACGAAAACCCCTTTTTTCAAACACTAATTTGTCGGAGGTGTAATGTTATGAAAGCAACTCCCATCTGCAGATTCGTTATGCTACTTGGTATCGTCGTGTTATCCCTGGGTCTGTCTCCCCAGGCCGAGTCCTGTTCTCGCGTTCTGTGGTCAGACAACGACAAGGCTGTCGTTGTCGGCCGAAACATGGACTGGCTCACGCCCATGCCTGTTAATTTGTATGCGCTGCCCCGCGGTATCAAGCGCGACGGCATGACCGGCAAAAACACCCTCACATGGACCGCAAAGTATGGAACCGTTGTTGCTGAATCGTCGGATGGGATGAACGAGAAGGGTTTTGCCGGACACATGCTGTGGTTGGCCGAATCCGACTACGGCACCTTCGACCCGAACCGCCCGAGCTTGAGCGTCGGACTGTGGCTCCAATATTACCTCGACAACTTCGCCACCGTTAAAGAGGCCGTGGAGTTCACGAAGAAGACCCCGTTCCAGCTCGTCACCGGGACGTTCGAAGGGAGGAAGGTGACAGTTCATCTCGCATTTGAAGATCCGAGCGGCGACTCGGCGGTTATCGAGTATGTCAACGGCAAACCCACGGTACACCACGGCAAAGAATACACGGTGATGACCAACTCTCCTACCTATGACGAGCAACTGAAGAACCTCCGGCAGTTCAAGGGATTTGGCGGAGACAAGCCGCTGCCGGGGACGACCGATGCGGCGGATCGATTTGTTCGCGCGGCATACTACCTCAAGAATCTGCCCGAGCCGACGGACTATCGCGAGTGCATTGCCGGAGTATTGAGCGTAATGCGGAACGTGGCCCAGCCGTTCGGGGCCGCGGACCCGGCCCGTCCACACATCTCGGCCACGCGCTGGCGAACCGTGAGCGATTTGACCAACCTGGTCTACTACTTTGAGTCCGCCACAAGTCCGAACCTCGTCTGGGTGAAGCTCAAGGAACTGGATTTTTCGGAAGGTGCGGCGATCCGCAAACTCGAACTTGTCAGGGATCCGGACCGGATCGGCGATTGTTCGAAGCAGTTTAAACCGTCACAGCCTTTCGTCGTGCCATCACCCGATCTCAAATGAAGGTCGTAACTGACTGTCTGTTTTTACTTGAACACTATACTGGGAGGTAATCCAATGTCTCTGGACAGCTGGCAATGGCGTAGTCCCGTTCCGCAAGGAAATTCGCTTGACGGCGTCGCGAGGCCCTTGGGGTCGGACCAAACTAACAGTCTGTTGTTATTAAACAATGCGGCAAAAACAGCCTCATTTTAAGCCTTAAACGTTCTGACTGAAATTACAGGTGTTTCCAACAATAAAATAGGATCGCTGAACCCTGTCAATTTCCGGACCGTTGAACAGAGGAAGAATCATGACTCATGAATTTGACGGAAATAAATACGCAAAGGCATCAGCTCATCAAAAGGAGTGGGGTGCAAGTATTATCGCGGATCTGAGCTTAAAAGGAACAGAACGAGTATTGGATCTTGGTTGTGGTGATGGGGTTCTTACATCGCTTTTTGCAGACCTTTTACCGAATGGAGAGGTTGTCGGTATTGATGCATCACAGGGCATGATTGCTGTGGCTCTTGAGAAAGAGCGGAAAAACTTACGATTTATTCTCCACGATATCGACAACCTCGATTTTTCAGATGAATTCGATATTGTTTTTTCAAATGCGGCACTACATTGGGTAAAGGACCATCATAAACTACTTCAAAACGTCCGACAAGCGTTACGGGCTGGAGGAACAATTCGTTTCAATTTTGCTGCTGACGGTAACTGCTCTAATTTTTTCAAGGTTGTTCGTGAAGCTATGGCCCTAGACCGGTATAGCTTTTACTTTTCCGACTTCGAATGGCCATGGTATATGCCGTCGATCAATGAGTATAAGACGGTTGTTAAACGGAGCGGACTGCGGAATATCAGAGTCTGGGATGAAAACGCAGACAGATTCTTTCCAGACGCCCAGACAATGGTAAATTGGGTTGACCAACCGAGCCTTGTACCGTTTTTGTCATTTGTCGCTGAAAGTGACAAAGAAGCGTTCCGTAATTTTGTTGTCGAAAGAATGATTCATGAGACACAGCAAGACGACGGCAGGTGCTTCGAAACATTTCGCCGCATCAATGTATCAACTGCGGGATAAGGAGTAAGCACCAAGGTTCAGGAGCGAAAAACCAACTATTCAACCAGGCAGAAGCACCCGCCCAAAAGACGGCGGGTGTTCTCCCGAACCGTTATACAAGACTACGGAATAAGTGCTTCTTTGAGTTGTTTGTTTACATCAGATCAATGGGATTGCCCTTGCTAAGATATTCTTTAAATTCGATAGAAATTCGTTCATCGCTCGCCACTCTATTCCAAAAGTCACTGGCCATATCCTTTATGTGTGCCGCACCACTTTCAGACAGATTTATCCTTCTAGGCTCAGAAGGCACGAAGCTGAAAGGAGGAACTTCACCACCGCTTTTTGGTGCGAATCCCATGGAACACATATCGTATAGTGGCAATAATCTAAATACATTGCCTTCTATTGCCAGACTCAAATTGCCTAAATGCATATCCGTATTATTAATAAGGCGGCCGAAATACCATAAGCATTCGACATCAAAAACATGTTGCCAACTAACCAAATCCTTCTTGTGCAATGCGTCCAGAACTTGTGGCCATCCACTACCTAGTCCAGTAAATTCAGCGTCAATGGATTGAAGGGAAATCATAGACATACGGCCGTATTCACCAGCTCTGTCAAATCGTTGAGACTCTAAAAATAGTCTGCCACTTTTTTCAATTAGCCTAGTTTCTGCAGCAGGGAAATCTTTGGCATGAATTGCTTCTGTTGCATGATACTCTGTGATAAGAATATCGCGCCAACGTCGGGCAACATCACTATCTCCTTGTGGGGAAAATTTAACGATTACGTGAGCCATGCGATTGCCGCAAAAAGCCGTAAATTTTGGTTGTTCTCCCCCAGCGGATGAACCAGGAATGACACCGCTCATGACACTTTCGGCAAGCGCAGGATAATCATCTTCTGAGGTATATACTGGTTTGCGTCTAACGCGGAGCAATGCCTGCTCACCAAACTTAAAGTTTCCGGGGAGGTCATCACCATTTGACACCAAGTAACGCCCGATATGGTTTGTATTCCAATATCTTGGATCTGCTGGGAAATCACTATTCTGATTCGACATTTCTTCTGCGATCTGTCTACCTAAAAATCCCTGTGGGGTTAAATCAAAAAGAAAATAAGGCAAATCTTTATATAAACCGTTCTGGCTTTCTCGCAAGAGTAGAGGGGGCATCCCTGTTGCTGATTCAACATAATAACCACCATGCGCCAATGGTCTCAAGTATGCTGCCAACACAGTATTTCCGTGAGCATCTACCATGCTTAAGGGTAGTTTGTCGTCACCGCCAAAAGCGTTACGAGTCAATGCATATCTTGGAGTCCGACCATACTGAAGTTTAATTACGCCGTTGCCCATGTTTCTTAATTGACGTGCAACAGCAGTCTGGCTCAATCCTGTATGCACCTGAATTTCTTTTGATGTTGCCGGACCTTGCTTTAAATAATCTTTGATAGACAAATGCATAGGTAATCTCCGAAAACTACGCAACTCACAATCTGGCTAGCAAAACGACTAGCTTTATGCGTGAAATGTTTAAATATAAATCGACAATATCAGTATGTTATAAACAAGATAGGGAGTATTTAACTATACTTGCGACTAGAGTCAAGGATAATTCAAAAAATGAAGTAGGTATAATAAAGCGCGGCAGCAGTCGGAATAAAACCCCGCTGCTGTGCTCTCAGCCGTTTTTAGTTGCAAAAAGGGGCTTTTAAGAGTGCCTGGGTTTGACCCGCCCGAAAAACTGGCGGGTCAAACCCGGCACCGTTAACCCTTCAAAAAAGAATGCTAAAGGAATCAAAATGTCAGCAAAGCTCCTAGAAGGAAAAGTTGTAGCTGAAGCAGTCTTACATGAGGTGTCTGAACGTGTCGCAAATTTGAAACAAAAGGGAATAACCCCTGGGCTTGGCACTATTTTAGTCGGGAATGATGGTCCGAGTCTCAGTTATGTCAATAAAAAACATGAGATATGTAAATCTGTTGGTATTGAATCTTTTCACATTGAGATTTCAGAAAACGGAACTCAGGAAGATCTTCTTAAAGCCGTTCGCGACTTCAACGCAAACGAGAATGTTGACGCTTTTATTATCCAGTACCCGGTACCATCCGGGTTCGACTTTAATCAGGCCATTATACAACTGGACCCGGACAAAGATGCCGATGGACTGCATCCATTCAATTTAGGTCGCTTGGTGCTGCAGGAACCGGGTCCTATTCCCTGTACACCGGCAGGCATTCAGGCAATACTCAAACACTATGGAATTCCCATTGAGGGGAAAGAAGTTGTTATTATCGGGAGAGGTCCTACTTTGGGGCGTCCTCTTTCTCTACTACTAACTCTCAAGCAGCCTTATGCCAATGCCTCGGTAACCGTGGTGCATTCCGGTACAAAAGATATTGCCGCCTTCACGAAGCGTGCTGATATTGTAATCGCTGCTGCGGGCAGTCCCGGTATAGTCAAGCCAGACATGATCAAGGAGGGGGCAACAGTTATAAGTGGCGGGATAACGTGGGAAGGCAAAAGGCTGTTGCCGGACGTTGACGAATCCGTTGGCGAAGTCGCAGGCTGGATTACCCCAAGATTGGGTGGAGTCGGACCGACTACGGTTGCGATGTTGCTTCGAAACACGGTAATGGCTGCTGAAAATCGTGCTGCTAAAACTGGCTGATAACGGTGGATTCACTGTGCAAGTGGGTAATTTCAAATCACAAGTGCACCACTTAGAGCATATAGCATATCTTCCTGTAAAATATCATGACACGCCACTACACCTTATTGCAGTACGCCATGTGAGCGACAACCCGTTGTGCTGCAAGAATTGAAAATCAGCCTCACTCGATCTTTGGAGGTTCGAAATGACTGATTTAACCAAATCACAAAAAAAGCATTTTCGGCAACTTGCTGGCCAGTGCTACGAAAAAGAAATGTCTCTTGCACTCGAAGCTCTTTACGAAGATTTTCAAAAATGGAAGAAATCAGAAATATCGGCTTGGGACTTAAATGAAAAAATCCATGAGCACCATAATGGAACGGCACGTGAACTATGGAAAATTTACGAACAAATAAACGATCCTGGTCTGGCGGTCTCTCTGGCTTTAGCCAGGGGCATAATTAAAATCGAAGACGTTCAAGAAAACTGCAGGGAATTGGTTGAAAGAAAGAGTACCGTTTACGAACGCAAAGACGAATAGCTGGGTGCTTCTGAAAAACAAAATCTGACGTGCGGTGTACGCCGACACATCCCGTCGCCTCTGCTTATCACGACCGTTGGGCGGAAAAAAAGGATGATGAATGACCAAAGGAAAGAAGATCCAGGCGGATTGAAAATATGAGCGAAAATAGAAAAATATCTCCAGGATTTGTTATTGTCATGTGTGTTCTTGTCGGAGGGATTTCAGCGTTTATCTATATGAAAGAAACCATGAAATTCAATAACGCAGAATCGGTTTCCGCGATAGTGGTCAGCTCAAAAATTGTCCCCAAAAGGTGCTTGATAGAAGCAAAGGTGGAATCAGGTCGATTCGAAGCCAACATTCTAAAAGTCAGCGTACCTTCTTGGGATTCAAGAAAAGTAGGCAAAAGAGTAAGACTAAGAGTAGACAGGAACAATAGCTCAATCGTTGAAGTCGACGAAATTCTATACCTTCATAGGATTTCGTTAGGAATTCTGGCGGGAACAACGATTCTTGTTATCATTTTGATTGGAGTAATGGTCTGTAAAAGAAGTTGAGGTATCAAACCGAGGCTATTCAGTTAGGGCGAGTCAAAATCAAGGGTTTGCGCGGAGGCGTACACAGGTATGCCGCACAAGCAAGCCCGAGGATTGACACAACCAGGGCGGAAGAGAACCATTTCCGGATGAAAACTACTTATAAGGAACTGATATGAACAACTGCCTGATACTGGTTGACTTGCAGAATGATTATTTCCCCGGTGGCAACATGGAGCTTGTCGGCATTGAAGAAGCTGCAGCAAATGCGCAGTTTCTTTTGAACAAATTTAGAGCGGCAAAATCACCAACCATCCATATCCAACACATATCCGCTCATCCTGGCGCGACGTTTTTTCTGCCCGAAACTTACGGGGTAAAAATACATCAAATGGTAGTTCCCCTGGAAAATGAAATAGTTGTCACAAAAAACTTTCCAAACAGCTTCCGTGGCACTTCTCTCTTTGAAATGCTGAAAAAAGAAGATTTCGACAATCTGGTGATCTGTGGCGCAATGAGCCACATGTGTATAGACGCCACAACGCGAGCTGCTTTTGATCTTGGATTCAACTGTATTGTCGTCGAAAATGCTTGCGCCACAAAAGACTTGATTTTCAAAGGTCAGACCATAAAGGCATCAGATGTACATGCATCCTTCATGGCAGCATTATCTGTCCCCTATGCTACAGTAGTTTCAACTGCAGAAACCTTAGAAAGCATTGTATAATCAGTATTCGGATGATGATTGGGCGATAAAATCGCCCGCCAGGTCAAGCGCCGCAAAATTGACTGACCAAAGAACATTGCCGTGCGGACTTTTGGAACTCGCAGGATAAGTGGAAGCAAACGAAATTATCGGCGTCGAATGGATCGATGGATTTCGCTGCGTTTCACTCATCCCCCGAACTATTGATAATGAACCAGGAACAAATTTATGGAAGAAGCCACCTACCGCAAAATTTCCCGGAGACTTATCCCCCTTTTGTTTATTCTTTATGTCGTCGCGTATCTGGACAGGATAAACTTGTCGTTCGCGGCTCACGACATGACCCGCGAACTGGGATTTTCCGGTGAGGTTTACGGGCTCGGAGCGGGTCTCTTTTTCATCGGATACTTTCTGTTCGAGATCCCGAGCAACCTCATCCTCCAGAGGATAGGAGCACGGATATGGATTGCACGTATCATGATCAGCTGGGGAATCATCGCCTCCGCCATGACATTCGTCCAGTCGGAGTCCGGGTTCTACCTGCTGCGTTTTTTTCTCGGTCTCGGTGAAGCGGGATTTTTCCCGGGTATACTGCTGTATCTTACCTATTGGTTCCCTGCGAATCGACGGGCAGGCACCGTAGCCCTCTTCATGTCCGCCACCGCCATCGCCGGCATCATCGGCGCACCGCTTTCGGGTGCGCTGCTCGGGCTGCACGGTCTGGCCGGACTTTCCGGGTGGCGGTGGCTGTTTCTCCTTGAGGGCCTGCCTGCCGTCTTGCTTGGTATCGTCGTGCTGGTGCGCTTGCCAAGCTCTCCCGACAATGTGAAATGGCTCAGCGGGCGAGAAAAAGCGTGGCTTTCCGAACAACTCGAGCTCGACCGGGCTACCCGGGAGGGAAAGTTTTCCAGGCGTCTGAGGGATGCGATTCGAAAGCCCGCGCTCTGGGCTCTCTGCTTTGTGTACTTCTCCCTCTGCCTCGGCATGTACGGACTCGCGCTCTGGATGCCGACCATGGTGCAGGAAATCTCCGGCGGCAGCAGTCTTGTGGTAGGCATTCTCTCCGCCATACCATATCTGGGGGCTGCCGTGGGTATGGTGCTGGTGGGCAGGCATTCCGATCGCACCGGAGAAAGGCGCTTCCATACGGCAATTCCCGCCCTTGCCGCCTCGGGATGTTTTCTCATCTGCGCTGTTACGCAAAACGGCATCCTGACATTCATTGCCATTATCGGTGCGCTTTTCAGCATCTGGAGCATGCTCGGGCCTTTCTGGGGGCTTTCCACCTCCTTTCTCGGCGGTGCCGCGGCCGCTGCGGGTATCGCCCTGATAAATTCAATCGGCAACCTGGGCGGGTTCGCCGGTCCCTGGCTGATCGGTCTGGCCAAGGACCTGACCGGACATTATTCGGCCGGTTTTTATCTTATTGCTTTTTTCCTTGCAGCGGCTGGCTGCGCGGTTATATGGGCGGGCGGAACGGTTTCCGTTTCGAATTCTTCAACCGGGTATGGGTATGAGCCTGGCGGCTAGGCCAAATTACCCGATCATTTTTTCACTAGGAGATATCTACATGTCAAAATTCTTTCGACTCATTTTGGCACTCGGCGTCATCTTCCTCATGGGCCACGCTCCTCTCGCCCAAGCCAAAGCCCCAAAAGTCCAAACCCAGGTACCCGGCTACTACCGACTCCAGCTTGGCCAGTTTGAAATCACTGCCCTTTACGACGGTGCTATCGAGTTGGACACTAAGCTTTTGCACAACATTACCGCCTCTGACTTGAATCGACTGTTGTCCCGCATGTTTGTTGGTAATCCGAAGATGCAGACAGCAGTGAACATCTATCTGATCAATACCGGTAGTCATCTGGTGCTGGTGGATACCGGGGCCGGCAACCTGTTCGGCCCTTCCCTCGGTTACGTGCTACAGAACATGAAGGCTGCCGGCTATGGACCGGCACAGGTTGATACGGTTATTATCACTCACATGCATCCCGACCATATAGGCGGGCTGCTTGATCCCCGCGGCCAGCCGCTCTTCCCGAACGCCAAAATTATGGTCTCTCAACGGGAAAGCGATTTCTGGCTGTCAAAGAAAGTCGCTGCTGGTGCGCCAACGAAAGACCAGCCTTACTTTACAATGGCTCGCAACAGCGCGGCACCGTATCTGACCCGCAGCCAGTGGCAAACCTTCAAGGAAGGCAGCGTACTGATGCCGGGCATTCAGGCAGTCAAGGCCAATGGGCATACGCCGGGCCATACCGCTTATGCTGTTGAATCCGAAGGGCATAGGTTGCTGATCTGGGGTGATCTGGTACATGCCCACGCCGTGCAGTTTGCCAGACCGGGCGTTTCCATCGATTTCGACACCGACCAGAAACAGGCTATCGCCACCCGGCAAAGCATCATGAAAACCATGGCGGCCGGTAAATCCCTGGTGGCCGGTATGCACCTGCCCTTTCCCGGCATTGGCCATGTCCGGGCGGATGGCAAGTGCAGATACAGTTGGGTTCCGATAGAGTTTGAGAGCAAAGCGGTGTCAGGCATGAAGAAGTGAAAAATGCCGCTATTCAGCTCTGGATGTTTACATTTTCATCTCTGACCCGAACGGCTGGCCCTTGATGGGGCTAAAGCAAATTTGATTTTTGCATAACAGTTTTTTAATTTGATTTTCCATAACACTCCTTTACAATATACATATCGAAAGAGACCTTAAACAATGGGGACAACAGTTGGCAGGGGGGCGCCCAGAGCATCTTGACCGTTGTCCTCCGGGTCGAAAAAACCGGGTAGACGATAATACTAAACCATCCGCGAGGATGGGACGGAAAGCCCACTGGGTCTCCCAGAGACAGCCGGGTTGCCGAAATGCCTTACCCTAGGAATCGGTCCCGGCTTTTTTTATGAAAGAGACAAGCCCTGCAGCACTTCCGGACAAAACGAAGAAGATCTATTCCGGCTATTTCCCCTCTTTCCTGATGAGCGCGGACCTCCCGACACCACTCACTGAATTCACTGTCTGACACAGCTTCAATGCTTTTCACTCGTAGAGTATTTTGAGTATGTGAGTTGTCTGCCAAGGTGGCCGGCACTCGAACGACAGGCCATATCGGCTTTGTCGAAATATCAAAGGAGGGTTTTATGATGGCTGTCAGGATGCTGGGGATGTTGGTTTGTCTGCTGTTGATGTCAACGGGCTCGGTGTGGGGAGCGAATGCGTCGATGATAACGCAGCTTGCAAGTAAGGTGCACACCGATTTGCAAAGCCTGGTAAAGGTGAGAAAACTGAAGTTGCCGGATGCGGTCAGGCAACAGAAAGCTTTTCTGCAAACTCAGCCTGAAGTGAAGGAGGTGAAACAACTCAAGGGCAATAATCTCATGGTGCAATTCAAGGATGGAAACGAACTTCTCATGTTCCTGGGAGAGGAAAGTCTGGGTTCAGCCGATGAAATAGCTCCGGTGCAACTACAGAAGAAAATCCTGAAACCGATGCAGCCGGTCATAGAGCGAAGGGTCGACCCCGGGGTATTGACTGCGTTGCTTCCCTGCGCGCCCAAGAGCAATAAAGCGCTGATCTTCGATTGCCTGGAAGACGATGCCAACGTGGTGTCGCCGAAGATCTGGACCCAGGTCAAGTCGGACCTGGAATCACTTGGCTATACCGTGACAACGAAGCTCAATAATAATGCTAACCTGGCAAATGCCGCCCTGATCGACAACGGCGAATACGGCCTCGTTTTCCTGCGCGGCCATGGCGGAGATCTTGGCGGGGACTTCGGTTTCCTGGTACGTCCGTGGTACACAAGCTATCCGCCTGCCAGCAGCGGTTATACGGGAACAATTCGCGCCAGTGCCTATAACCATGCCGCAGGCGCCACACAATTCGGCTATGTGATTACCGGTACTTTCAGTTCCACCTACTGGGCCGACAAGGTCTTCCCCTCCACAATGTTCTTCCTGGAGAGTTGTCACGGTGCCGACCCGGGAGCGCTTCCCGGTATGCCGACCTGGACTACCAATCATGGTGCATCGGTCTGGCTCGGCTGGAATGAGTCGGTGTCCTTCAATTGCGGCGATAATGGTTCAGACCTCTTTTTCCAGAAGATGAAAGAGCAGAAGTCGGTGGCTGATGCGGTTGCCGCGGTGTATGCTACCGGGTGCCGTCCTCCGGAACTGGTGGCTTTCCCAAGCAACAAAGGCAAATGCCAGTTGGCCATCTGGAAGTCTGATCCCAACGAATCCACTGTGGCCGACGCCCGCGATTACAAGTTACTCCGGCTTGTCTCGGACGGGTCCAGACTCTATGCCACCATTACCTTCTATGGCACCCCGGTATTTGACGAGTTCTTTTTCTACGTGGACACCGGCGGGACCGCTGCTGCCGAAGTCCTGGTCAAATGTCGTCCCAACTCCATCGAGGTGTACAAGCAGACACAGCCGGGGCTGTTCGGCAACAAGGTCTACACCGGCACACCTTCCAAGAGTGGCAAAGACTACAGTTTTTCGATTCCGTGGAACACTTCTTTAGGCACGGCGAATCAGGTCAAAATCTGGCTCTATGACATGACGGGCAAGGATCGACTCCCCAATAGCGGTAGTGTCACGCTGCTGAAGTAGTCGGTACCGTCCGGGTTTTCGGAGCAGAACGGAAACAGGGAGCCGGCAGCATCAGCTCCCTGATTCCCATTTTCAGGAGGAAATGTATGAAGAAAGTATTTTCAGTCTGGTTGGGGCTGTTTCTGCTTATGGCCGCGGCATGCGCCGCGGAATCCGACAATATGTCAGCAGGCACTTCCCGGGAGCAGCTGTCACCCCAGGTCCTGGTAGAGCAGGCAGAGGCAAAGTATGCCGAATACCTGCAAGCCAATGGCGGTGACCGAATGGCTGCGACAGAAAAGACCGCCGTGTACCTCAGAAGCCTTTCAAGCGTAAAAGAGGTAACAGTTCGCGGCAGCGACAGTCTGTTCCTGATCATGCGCGATGGCAATGAATTGTTGCTCATGCTCGGTCGGAACCGTCTCTGACAGGTGAAGCGCGGGCTCGGGTTTTGAAATGCAAGCTTTTGTGTGAACCGATACAATACCAGGAATAACAACATCATGAATCTCAACTGCATTTCTCGCAAAAACCTGCCTGATATCTTGTGCCGCATGCCAAAAGCAGAGTTGCATATTCACATCGAAGGCTCACTGGAACCGGAACTGATCTTTGAACTGGCTGCACGGAACCGGATTCACCTCCCCTACCCGAGCATACGTGAACTGCGTACTGCCTATACCTTTACAGATCTGCAAAGTTTCCTGGACCTTTACTATTCCGGTGCCGGCGTGCTGCAAAAAGAAGAAGATTTCTTCGACATGACCTGGGCGTACCTGAAGCGCGCCAAAGCCGAAAATGTACTCCATGCGGAAATATTCTTCGATCCGCAGACGCATACGGCCAGGGGAATTCCCTTTGAAACGGTAATCAGCGGTCTGGATCGGGCAATCCGTCGCGGTCGTGAAGATTTGGGGCTGAGTGCCTCACTGATACTTTGTTTCCTGCGCCACCTCAGTGAAGAGGACGCTTTTGCGGTGCTGGAAGATGCTCTGCCGTTCCGCGACAAGTTTATCGGGGTCGGCCTTGACAGCAGTGAGCGCGGGAATCCGCCGGGAAAATTTGCCGGGGTTTTTGCCCGCTGCCGGGAGCTGGGACTGCGACTGGTGGCTCATGCCGGAGAAGAAGGTTCAGCCGAAGACATACGCCAGGCCCTTGATCTGCTGAAAGCGGAAAGAATCGACCATGGTGTGCACTGTCTGGAAGATCCCCAGCTTGTCGAACGACTTGCTCAGCAACGAATACCCTTGACAGTATGCCCCCTTTCCAATGTAAAACTCTGTGTGTTTCCGAACCTTGCCGCTCACAACATCGGCGCGTTGCTTGCTGCCGGAATTACCGCAACAATTAATTCTGACGATCCGGCCTATTTCGGCGGATACGTGAACCAGAATTACACCGCTACCTTCGCAGCACTGCCCGAGCTTGGGGCACAAGAGGCTTACCAGCTGGCTCGCAACAGTTTTCAGGCCAGTTTCATGGATGAGAGAATGAAAGACGGATGGATCAGAAAGCTTGATGAATTCTTTGCGCATTTTTGTCTGAAGGCGTGAGGTACCAACCAGAAAGACAGGCCGGCCCGAAAAGATGATATTTTTCAGCTTCCTTCCCGACAGGGAATACTTCCTTGAATTGCGGCGTCCCTGGAAAATCTTCAGCTTCGGTGTCGGAATGCTGTGGCTTCTGTACGGTGCGATGTGCTATGGAATATCTGATTGGGATGTCGGGATCAGTATTCTCATGGGCAGCCTTACCTACTTTTGCGCTCCCTGGAGTGTAGTGACGATCTATCGGGCCATCAGATATCGACCTCACGCCTGGCCGGTTCGGGTCCTCGTTGCCCTCCTGCCGGCTATGTTCGCCGTGGATTGGGTTTATTGGCTTTATCATAGCGCCGTTGGCAACCGAATGCTGCGTTGGGAAAACTTCAAGGTATCCATGGCACTGTATTTCCTCTGCGGAATAGTGTGGTCCTATCGTGGCTCCTTGAGAGATCTGCTGGCTGAAATCAGGCTGCAACAATAAATTATGACAGCAAGGTACACCCATGAACAAGAAATTTGCCCGCATCGGAAAAAAGTCCGGCCTGAAAGAGCGCGAGATAAGGAGCTTTATCAAGATCGGTTTCTCCGGACTCCTGGCTGTGGCACTTTCAGCTTTCAGCGGTTCTGCCCAGGCAGGAGGAAATGTGGGAACCCTCGCCCGGCAACTGCCTGACAAACCGCCGGTTACAGAAAACGACGACTGTCTCTCCGAAAAATGTACGCAATTCCCAGGATAAACAACCCCTGGGACCGGGATCTGGCCCTCAAGGAGGCGCTTGGCTTGAGAAGTGAGATGCTGGCGGAGACCATGAAAATCTTGAACATGCCGCCAGTGAGTGATGCAGGTTAAGTAAAGCAATACGGAGGTGACAGCATGACCGATAGTTCCCGGCAGCACATCGCCGTCGTCGGCGCTACAGGCCAGGTGGGCATGGCACTTTGCCGCGCGCTGAACCGGCTGGGCCATGAAGTGAAAGCCGTATCGCGTGGCAGGTCAGCGAACAACCGAAATCAGCTCGATGCCCTCGAAGCGCTCGGAATATCGCCGGTTTTTCAACAGAACCTGAAAGATATCGACAGCATGGCCGCCGCTCTTTCAGGCTGCGATGTGGCAGTTGTGGCTCTTCGCGCCAATGCTCGCCTGGTGCGGGAGCTGGAGCCGCCGATCCTCGAGGCGGCCCGCCTGGCACAAGTCCGTCGATTCGTACCCGACGAATTCGGCACACATACCAAGGCCCTCGAATACGGCGTGGGCACTCTCTTTGACGCCAAGAAGGAGTTCCAGGAACAGGTTTTTGCGTCGGGCCTGGAGTGGACACTCGTGTTCCCGGGCGGCATCTTCGACTATTTCCTGCCCAACCTGCGGTTGTTCGAGCGAATCACCACGTTCGGAAACCTCCAGTGCACCTTTCCCACCCACGCCATTGAAGATATCGGCACCATCAGCGCCAGAATCGTGACCGATCCGCGCACCGCCAACAAGGCGGTCCAGATGTATGCCAATGTCGTAACCCAGGAGCAGCTGGTGAACGAGCTGAAAAGGATCTGGCCCGACTACGATTTCGAGGTCGAGCACGTACCGACCGAGACGATTCTGTATTTGAAGGAACACGGCGATCCCGCCCGGATCTCCGCCAAGGGCGGATCTGAGCCAGACCGGGAGCGCCATGGCATCAATTATGCCACCTATGTGCTCTGTAGATTAGCCTGTCTGGACGATCTGGACACCCTTAATGCCAATGACCTCTATCCGGACCATGTTTACCAAAAACCGGAAGAAGCACTGGCTGACCCGAAGTTTGTATTCGGCGAGCCCCGACCAACCGGCTGACCAGGAAAAAAGCTGGTTTCGCCTTGTTCTCGGCCGACAAAACGTCCCTCCAGCCGGATTTCAGGTCCTTGTGTATGCGTCGTATATCAGATCCTCTTTTTATACCCGGAAGCAGCCTGTCGCCAGAAGAGATCCATGCGCGTGCCCTGCCGCTCATAGGCACTCCGGGACAGACATATGCGGAGCATAGGTGCGTGCCGGTCAGAATTGCCGACGAGGCAGGGGTCCGCTTCGACCCTGATTTTGCCGGTCGTCCGGCTGTTCTCATAGCGATGCGGGACCAAAGGGGCGCCCTTACCGCAGTGCACGGCCGCTATCTGCACTCAACGCACTGCCAGAACAAAATGCTGACTGTGGGCACGGAAGGCGGTGCCGTGGTCCTGCTTGACGGGTGGCGGACTGAACCGCTCATCCTGGTGGAAGGACTCTTCGATGCGCTGTCCCTTGCCGTCTGCGGCTGGGCGTCCGTTGCCACGATCGGGCGTTCCATCTCCCGGTTGGCAGAGATGACATTCGGCCGGGTTGTCTGGGCAGCTTTTGACGCAGGCCGTTCAGGAGAGACAAACGTATCAACTCTTCGCGACCGGCTGCCCCATGCCCTAATACAAAGGCTTCCTCCTCCTCCCAGATGCAAGGACTGGAATACTGCCCTGATCAAACGCGGGCCACAAGTGGTGGCAAGGTGGCTGCAAACACAGATAGCAGGGGAGTGAGATATCATGGATGAACTGTATGTGAGTACCGATGTTGAGGTAGACGGCCCGATTCCGGGCCCTCACTCGATGCTCAGCTTCGGGTCCGCGGCCTTTCGGGCCGATAAAACCTTGCTGGGCACATTTTCGGCCAGCCTGGAACCCCTTCCGGGCGCCTGCGCCCACCCGGACACCATGGCCTGGTGGGCCAGGCACCCGGAGGCATGGGAGTCCTGCCGCCGCAACACCCAGGATCCAGCCAAGGCAATGGCCTCGTACGTCGTCTGGCTCGATAGCCTGCCCGGCAAGCCGGTTTTCGTCGGCTACCCTGCGGCCTTCGATTTCATGTTTGTTTACTGGTATCTGATGCGTTTTATCGGCAGGAGCCCGTTCAGTTTCTCGGCGCTGGATATCAAGACCATGGCGATGATCGTGCTGAAGCTGGAATACCGTGCCAGCACCAAGCGGAACATGCCAGGACGTTGGTTCGACGAAGCGCCGCACACCCACGTCGCGCTGGATGACGCAATCGAGCAGGGGAAGCTGTTCTGCAGTATTCTTGCGGAAACCGGGCGCTGAGCTTTCCCTGCCGGAGAGGGCGCAACAGCCTCAGAGTTCAAAGAAGGTAACAAAGGTGTTCGGATGCCACTAAAGCTTCCCGACAGAATCTGCTTTCGTGTCTCCCGCTGCTGCAATGCCCGCTGCGTTTTCTGCCTGGCACCCGCCACCGGCGTCATGGTCGACGGCGACACCCTTGCCCACCGCATCGATTGGCTCCTGTCGCATGGTGTGCGCGGCTTCGATTTCTGCGGCGGTGAACCGGCACTTCATCCGGAGTTGCCCCGGTTGCTTGCCCACGTGCATGGCCGACGAAAGAAAGCTGCGCTCACTACCAACGGGATAGAAATGTCCGACACACTGGTGTCAGCCCTGCTCACCACAAAAACCCGGGTAAAGGTAAGCCTGCACGGTGACCGGACGCATCACAACGCAATGGTCGGCTGCGAAGCCTTCGACAGGACAACAGCCACCATCCGTGACCTGTTGCGGAGCGGAATAGCGACTTCAGTACAGACCACGGTAGTTTCGGGAAAAACCTGGGTAGTCGATTGGCTGATCGATTTCTGCCTGACTACCGGCATACGGCGTCTGAGCATCCTGCCGTTTCTGCCGCGTGGCACAGGCCGCACCCGCCAGGAGCACTTCGCCCTATCCACGGCACAGCGCGGCGCACTGCATAACCACGTTACCGCGAGAAGGCGCGCCCTGAACGGACGACTCGATCTGCGTTGGCTGAACCTGAGCGTGCAACCAATTCACGTGGTGGAGGTGGACGGCAGCATCATCCTCGAAGGGCCAACGGAGGCAAGAGACCGGGTCATCTGCCGGATTCCGGCGCCGGCCGGAACCGAACAGCTGATGGCAGCAAGGGAAAATGATTGGAGCTGAAGTCAGCCTTGGTCTGGATTGCAGAAGTGGCATTTTGACAAATAAAAGGTGAAAAGTGGCTAGGCCTCAACTTCGTGAAAGAGGTGGCAACCCTCCATAAAGGCGACATCAGGCTTGAGAACCTGTCCGGCAACGGTTTACGGGCAGTGCTGACTTTACCAATCTTCTGAGGAAGTGCCAGGTGGCAGTTCATTATTGGCTGCGAGTATTCGACCTTTTGGCACCTAGAAGCGGAATCATTCTCAAAAAGAAATACATAATCAACGGGAGGATCTATCACCATGAGCCTGACCAGTGAACTTGTAACGTGGACTTGGGAGAAAAAATGCCTGCAGGCGGTTGAATCTCTGAAGAAAAACGGCTTTAGCGCTCGCTACTGCACAACGGGAGCGGAGGCTGCCGACTATATCCTGGCCGAAGCCGGAGAGGCCCGCAGTGTCGGCTTCGGCGGATCCATGAGCATCAAGGATCTGGCCGTGGAGCCGCTCCTGCTGGAAAAGGGGAAAGAACTCCTCAACCACGGCGCCCCGGGACTCGTTCCCGAGGAAAGACTGGAGATCATGCGACGCCAGCTCACCTGCGACCTGTTCCTCTCCGGAACCAACGCCCTCACCCTGTCCGGTGCCCTGGTAAACATCGACGCCATCGGTAACCGGGTCGGCTCGATGTTTTTCGGACCGCGAAAGGTTATCGTGGTCGCAGGCAGGAACAAGCTGGTTGATGGAGACATTCCGACCGCGATCCGGCGGGTGAAGGATTGGGCCTCGCCACCGAATGCCCGGCGCCTGAACTACAAGACGCCCTGCGCAGAAACAGGCTTCTGTTGCGACTGCACCTCGCCGGAGCGGATCTGCAGGGTAATCAGCGTACTGGAACGAAAGCCGAAATTCACCGATCTGCACGTCCTGGTGGTAAACGAAGAGTTGGGACTCTGAAGGATGTTCTTCAAGGCCTTCCTTGACATTCTTTTCCCGCCACGC
Source organism: Geobacteraceae bacterium (assembly GCA_028683595.1). GTDB lineage: Bacteria > Desulfobacterota > Desulfuromonadia > Geobacterales > Geobacteraceae > RPRC01. The sequence continues at coordinate 18,732 of JAQUHM010000011.1, forward strand.
TGTCACGTCTGCCGCTGTTTTTTAGCCGAGCCGACAGATATCCACCTCTGTGACGGCTGCCGGGAAAAGATCCTTACCGTTCGATCCCCCCTCTGCACGATCTGCGGTGTCCCTTTTGCCACGGAAAACGGCATCGACCACACCTGCGGCCACTGCCTCACGACCCAACGCCCTTTTGCCGGAGCACGTGCCGCAGCACGCTTCGAGGGTCCACTGCAGGAACTCATCCATCGCTTCAAATACGGGAGAAAGATCCATCTGTCCCGCCCCCTTGGTCTCCTGACAGCAACTGCCCTTGGCAACTTCCATCCGGCGACCTCGGCCGACTGCATCATTCCCGTGCCCTTGCACCGCAGACGGCTGCGGGAGCGGGGTTTCAATCAATCCCAACTCATTGGCCAGATCCTGGCAAAAAGCTGGGAAATCCCCCTTTCGGTGCACAACCTCCGCCGCATCCACTGGACCAAGCCGCAGACGGGACTATCCGCTGCCGAACGAGAGCGGAACATCAGGAACGCCTTTGAGGTTGCCTTGCCCGACAGGGTCAAGGGAAAGCGGCTGCTCCTGGTTGATGATGTTTACACCACCGGTAGTACCGTCACAGAATGTGCGAAAACCTTGCGGCAATCCGGTGCGAAAGAGATTCATGTGATAACAGTCGCCCGGGCAGTCATGTAGCAGCCTGCCGGGAAAAGAGCGGTCAAACCGTGATGGTTTATCAAGGAAATCTATCAAGGAAATCTTGACACTTCATAAAATATGAATACTATAGTGAATATGTGGTTCAGGAATTCAAAGACAAGGAGAAAAATATGAAAAGTTTGTTACTGGCAGTAACCCTGATCGTCTTCGGGGCATCTGCGGCGCTTGCAGCAGATTGCGTGGTCTTTCCAGCATCGATGGGAAAAGTTTCCTTCCCCCACAAGGTACATCAGCAAAAGCTGAAAAACTGCAAGCTCTGTCATGAAAAGGCACCCGGCAAGATCGAAGGCTTTGACAAAGCGAAGGCGCACAAGCTTTGCATCGATTGCCACAAGAAAATGAATGCCGGACCGACCGGCTGCAAGGACTGCCACAAGAAGTAAAGAAATTACAGACTGGTGAAAACGTGTGGAGGAAGGCCAAAGGTACGGCACATGCCGGACAACATTGACGGAGTCCTTCTAGTTTTATCAACAGTCTGAAAATGGCTCTGAACCTGCCAACGGGTCCCCTTGAGAACAAGAGGGGCCCGTTTTTTTGTGTATAGTAAAATCCACTCTCCGTTTATCGATAATTTTAGATTATTAAAGAAATAATAAGGGCTGCCGATACCATTCCTTATAGTACGCTCTCATAGATTGTTTCTTCACCAAACACCCCGCCCAATACCGGCAGATTTCCCCGGGAGAAGCCCTGCGACCATGAACTGGCACAGCCTGAAAATTCGTTTCATTGCGGCAATAGTATTTCTCTACGCTCTCATCGCCATGGTTTCGTTTTTTGCCTTTCACGTGGTAACCGATAAAGTTATCCAGCATCTCGGGACAAAATTCGCCATCAAGCAGGCCTTGCTGGAAAAATCCAAACTTAATGCCTCAATCCAGCGGGACCTTTCCCTCTCCCTCAGGCTCGCCTCGTCACCGATTCTACGGCGCTGGGTTGAACATGAAAATGCCCCAGCGTACAAGAAACTCGCCACTGAGGAGTTGGATAATTACCGTAAAAGCTTTGCCGGAGAAAGCATCTTTCTAGCCATCAATTTGTCCGGTCACTACTTTTTCAGCGATGGCTCCGACAAACATACCTTCGACATGCCGCAATACACCCTCAACTCGACCAATCCCAATGACGCCTGGTATTTCAGAACCATTCGGGATGTCTCGGATTTCGAACTGAATGTGGATTACGATAATCACCTGGATCTGACGAAAGTCTGGTTCAATGTGCCGATAAAAAACGGCTCCGGACAAAAAATCGGCATCTGCGGCAGTGGAATCGACCTGACCGCATTCATCAGAGACATCGTCGACTCTGAGGAAGAAGGTATCGAAACGATTCTGCTGGGAAATGACGGCGCCATAACCGGACACCACGACAGAAGCTATGTTGTCCATAACAGCAAGGTTCGCGGTAACCAGAAAAAAGTCACCATCTACGACCTCCTTTCCACAGATAAGGACAGAACAAAACTCAAGGAGGCAATTCAGTCTCTCGCCGCCGGTCGCCGGGAAGTTGCCACAGCCTACCTTGAAGTAGGCGGCAGACGCTACCTGGCTGCCATGTCATACCTGAAAGAAATCAACTGGTTCAACCTGGTCCTGCTCGATGTGGATCATGTCATCAGCTCACGGACCTTCCTTCCCATTCTGCTGATTTCCGTGGCAGCATTCCTGACCCTGATTATTGCCATCGGTCTCCTGATAAACCGGATGGTCCTCGTTCCTCTCTCGCTGTTGGCCAGATCTGCCGATACCATTGCCAAAGGAAACTTCAACATCAGTACGCAACTGAAATCCCGCAACGAGATCGGGGCCCTCGCCCGCTCCTTCGATTACATGGCAAAGATGGTCAAGGACCACACGGAAAACCTTGAGAGAAAGGTGCAGGAAAGAACTGAAGACCTGGATAAGTCGAATCAGGAGCTTGCCGAGTCCAACAGCAAGATCATGGACAGCATCCGTTATGCCCAAATGATCCAGGCATCGATCCTTCCGGACGAGAAAGAAATGCGTAGCACGATGCTAGACCTGTTTCTCCTCTATCGGCCACGCGACATTGTCGGAGGAGATTTTTACTACTTTCGGGAATGGGAAAAATCCTTTATCATTGCCGTGGCCGACTGCACCGGACACGGTGTTCCGGGCGCCTTCATGAGTATGACGGCAAAAGCACTCATCGATCGGGCGATAGATGCTCTCGGATGCGATAACCCCGCCGAACTGCTCAGAGAGCTTGACAGACTGATGCGGAAAACCCTTCACCAGGGTTCGAACAAGGCACAGTTTGATAACGGTCTCGAAATAGGACTGTGCGTCTGCCTCCCCAGCCAGCATAAACTGGTGTTTGCCGGAGCCGGGATTGATCTGCTCTATACTTCCGACAACGAACTTGCCACCGTGCCGGCAGCCCGGCAGTCCATCGGCTATCGACGAACGAACAAAACTTTTGTTTATCCGACGACCGTTGTATCCATCGAGGATGGAATGACCTTCTTCCTTGCAAGCGATGGCATCCTCGATCAGTCAGGCGGCGCAAAAGGATGGGGTTTCGGCAAGAAACGCTTTCAAGAACTTCTCGGAAGGATTTCCGGGCTGCCCTCCACGGAGCAGTTGAAGGCAATCGAGAAGGAACTTTCCGACTACCAGGGAGACCTGCCCCAGCGGGACGACATTACCGTACTCGGTTTCAAACTGTAGCCCAATTTTCCTGAAGGAGGAAAAACCTGCGATGAGAATCATCAATCTGTATAATTTGAAGGAAACTTTCAACAGTGAAGGAATCCTGATCTGTTTTGCCGGCCCCTTTTCCCACAGCATCATCGAAGAGCTTGGCAATGCCGTCAAGCGATACCTGGAAGCTGAGCAGATGACCAAGGATACCATGATGGATGTTTTCTCTACCTTCATCGAGCAGACACAGAACGTGAGGAATTATGCCCGGCAAAAAACCGAGGAAGGAAACCGGGACTGTGATTTCAACAGCGGTATCGTTGTTATCGGCAAAAACGGCAGCAACTACGAGGTAAGCTCGGGGAATGTTGTCGAACGAAGTGACATCCAGGGCGCATTGAAAATGCTCGACCTGCTCAAGGACCTTGACAAGCAGGCACTGAAAAACCTGTTTAAGGAGCAATTGAGAAAAATACGACCCGCCGGCAGCAGCTCGGGGCTCGGCCTGATCGACATGTCACGGAAGGCATCCCAACCCTTGGGCTACACCCTGAGGGATATGGACGACAGATACTGTTTTTTCAGTCTTAAGGCAATCATTTAGGAGTAGTCCATGGAAATACTTCATATTGAAGGAACAAAATCGACCCCAGAAATCATCTTTGATCCCGTCTCCGGCGTTCTGAGCATGTCCGGCGAATCCTATCCGGAAAATTCCTTTGAATTCTATCGCCCGATCCTCTCCTGGCTGGCGCGGTTCAGCGCTGTTTACCACGGGCCAACGACGTTCAACACGCACCTTAGCTACCTGAATACCGGCAGCACCAAGTGCATGATGGATATCCTCGATCTCCTCGAAGAATCCCACCTGGCTGGAATGATCGTGGCGGTTAACTGGTTTTATGACGAAGAAAACCACCGCGCCTATGAGACGGCCGAAGAATTCAGGGAAGAAATCTCAGTCCCTTTCACCATTATCCCCGTGAGTGATGAGCCATGACCTATTCCTCTGACAGGGAAGATGCATTTATCGCCAAATATGAAGGACGTTTTGCCGAAGCCTCTGAAGAATTTCCCCTCACCCGCGAGGAAGCCTCAGAGATCTTTTCCGCCTACAAAGGGCTGCTTCGGCGCATGGGAAGGATCGCCAAGATCAGCGACAGCTACCAGTGTGAGGTGAAGGCCCTGGTTCTGGAACTGCGTGAAGCCGCGGCAAATGTCAAGGCGCTGAAAGGTTTCATCCCGATCTGCGCCTCATGCAAGAAGGTCCGCAACGATGATGGCTACTGGAAGCACCTGGAACAGTTCATCTCCGAAAATTCCGATGCCATGATCTCGCACGGCCTCTGCCCGGACTGCGCCACCAATTACTCAGCCCTCGCAAAGGTACTGCCCCCGACCGGCGGCCGCCCCGTCTCCGACACGGCACGTCTGCTGGATGAAACGGACATTGAAGATCCGGTGATCCTCAGGTTTCTTCCAACCATTAATAACCGACACTTCTCGGAAACGCCGCTCTACGGAGATTTTTCCCTGCTCTTTGAGAAATACGTCCGCCTGTCACGGCGTATGAAACGAATTGCCAGGATCAGTGACAGCTACCAGTTCGAACTGCAGGATCTGAAAACGAGATTCGAGTTGGCATCCCAGGTCGACTACCTTACGGGTCTGCCCAATCGACTGGATATGTCTAAAAGGCTTGAGGCCGAGCAGGCTCGCTCGATTCGTCGCGGAAGGTGCTTTGCCCTGATCATGGCCGACATCGACCACTTCAAGAGAATAAACGATAGCTACGGGCATGACATTGGCGATCAGGTTCTGGTAACAATAGCTCGGACCCTCTCCGGCTATCTGCGCAAGGAAGACAGTTGCGCCCGCTGGGGAGGGGAAGAATTCCTGATACTTATTCCAGAGACGGACAAAGACGAAGCGCTTGAGGTTGCCGAACGACTTCGGGAATTGACAGAAAACCTGGCCCTGGAGGCGGAAACGTCGATAATCCGGACAACCATCAGCCTCGGCGTTTCGGTGTATGCCAACGGCGAGACACTTGAGGCGTGCATCAAGAAAGCTGACGACGCCCTGTACCGGGCAAAAAATTCCGGCCGTAACCGTTCAGTTTTTCTGGAATAATCCGATCTCCGCACAGGACCGTGTCAATCAGCATTTAACCCTGCTGCAGCCGTTCCTTCCGCCCGAAAAAACCGCTCCATCTCCTGAAAAACCGTACTGCCCTTTCCCCTGGTAATTCTCGTCTTCGGTAGCGAGTCGAGGAAAAACCGTCCGTAATTCTTTGACAGGACCCGGCTGTCAAAGATCAGCACCGCACCCCGGTCGTCCCTGCTCCGGATCAGCCTGCCAAATCCCTGCTTGAATTTGATCACCGCCTGGGGAACCGTGTATTCCATAAACGGGTCTCCGCCCTCGGCAGCGATGGCTTCGGCCCGGGCCGCCAGGATCGGCTCGGTGGGCACCCGAAAGGGGAGCCGGGTGATCACCACCAGTTCAAGCGCCCGCCCCTGCACGTCAACCCCTTCCCAGAATGAATCCGTTCCGAACAACACGGCATTCCGCTCCTGCCGGAAACGGTTCAGGAGCATGTGCCGGTTGATTTCCCCCTGGCGCATGGGCGTAAGCCCGGCCTTTTGCAACGGCTCGCGGAGCGAGGCATAGACCCTCGACAGGAGATCATAGGAGGTAAAAAGGACAAAGGCCCTCCCCTCCGAAGTGATGAGTCCCCGCAACAGGTATTCCTCCAGAAACCCGGCAAAACTACGCTCGGTCGGCTCGGGCAGATCATCGGGAATGCCGATGAAGGTCTGCCGCTCATAGTCGAAGGGCGACGCCAGGTGCAGCTCGGTTACCCGATTTTTTTCCAAAAGGTCGATTCCGGTCATTTTTTTCAAATAATCAAATCTCTCACCCACGGCCAGTGTCGCGGAAGTGACAACCACTGTCCGGAACTTGTCCAGAACCACCGATTTGATGGATTGCGCGACCTCGATTGGAGAGGAGCAGAGACGCACCGTCATA
>JAQUHM010000012.1 GCA_028683595.1 Geobacteraceae bacterium
AAAAGAGAGGAATGGCATGCAAAACAAAAAGAATCCGATTCTCGCAGAAATCCCCCCGGAGGAAGAGCTCGTTACATTTACTCTTGAACCTTCGACAGAGCAGATTTCCCGCCTTTGTACTCTCATGCATAACGGCTGTTACGTCAAAGTAAAGTGCGGAAAAACCATGCGCGACCTCCTCTGCGGACAGTTCCAGATCCCCTATGAGTACGTGAGAAAAGACATCAAGGTTATCTTCCTTGAATATAGCCCGGTAGACAATATAGAAACCGCAATTATAAAAGATGGGACAACTCTTGCCCTTTCCGCTGCCATGCCCGGGCTGGTGGATGCCGCCATGCGGAGGGACGGGGACCTTACCTGGATGAGGAGCTCAATTACCTACCACGAAGGGGAAACCGTTCAGAAGGAAGAACAGGGTCTTATCCAGATAAAACTGTTCAACCAGGTTATGGCCGACCTGGGAGAGTCATTCCTGAGACGGGGCGTGTATCTGAAATCTAAGTACCTCTCCGAATACCTGACAAGATTTACCCCGGACTTCTGGAAGGAGTTCGGAAATATCGCCAAGAACGAAAACCGAATAACCAGTCAAGAGCTTATAAGCTATGTTAATGATCACAACAACCAATGGCTGAAGCTGATCATCATCTGACAATGTAATCCTCTCCGAAGACGCAACTTTTGCAATTTTCGCCTGGATAATTATACGGTACATAACTCGACAGACCTTTCCGGAAACCGGCAGGGTCTGTTGCTATTTTCAGTATAGTACACTCGCAAATCAGCCCACTTCTTATCCCCAAACCATTTTCCCCATTCGTCTCCCGAATCATCAAATCTTTGCCTGCCAGCACAGATCCCTCTAAGTTCTGGAGAGATACTTTCCCGAGGGCACCTTTGACACTTATCTGAGTTGAAAAATAACTGGGTGAAAGACAACTTTCTTTGGAAAATTCTCAAAAAATATATATACTGTCAAAAATTATTGTTGGTCCGTTCCTATGCCCCCTTATCCTGCCGACCATCCCTTACGATGAAATAGACTCTCCCTTATGGATTCGAAAATACTCATCAGTCTCATAAACAATGCTGCACTGCTTCTTGCCATGTGCATCGTGTACGATGCCCTGACGGTCAAACAGGAAACCATCAAGCCCGTGGTTCGCCAGATACTCTCCGGAACAATTCTCGGCGCAATCTGCATTGCCGTCATGCTCACCCCCCTGCAATGGCACCAGGGGATTATCTTCGACACCCGCTCAGTACTGCTCTGCATTGCGGGACTTTTCTTCGAACCACTTTCTGCATTCATCACCATGGTTATGGCTGCCGCTTTCCGCATTCACCTTGGCGGCAATGGCGCCGAGATGGGAGTAGCGGTCATCCTTATCTCAGGAAGCATTGCAATGGTTTGGAGAGAAAGGAGAAAATCCGACCTGATAGATATCTCGCTCCTGGAACTCTATACTCTTGGTCTTGTCGTTCACCTTGTCATGCTGGGACTTATGGCCCTGTTACCGGGCCCACTCGTTATGGAAACCCTCAGAAAAATAGGAATCCCGGTATTAGTAGTCTATCCCGTTGCCACGGCACTGCTGGGAAAGATGATGGCCGGCCGCCATGCACAAAAACGAGCGGAAACCGCCTTGCAGGAAAGCGAGGAGCGCTGGCAATACGCCCTTGAAGGAAGCGGTGACGGGGTGTGGGACAGGGAGATTCAGACAGGCAAGGTATTCTACTCCGATCAGTGGAAGCGCATGCTTGGCTTTACGCCCGATGAGATAGCTCACACTCCGGAGGCGTGGAAAGAGCTCGTTCACCCGGAGGACCGGGAGAAAGTCCTGGAAGAACTGCACCGGCATCAGCGCGGAGAAACCTCGGAGTACCTTGCCGAATACCGAATCAGCTGCAAGGACAAATCATACAAATGGGTGTTGGCGAGGGGTAAGGTAACAGCACGGGACTCACAAGGGAATGCCCTCCGTATAGTCGGAACCCATACAGACATTACCGATCGCAGGCTTCTCGAAGAACAGCTGCGCCAAGCCCAGAAGATGGAGGCTGTCGGTCAGTTGGCAGGAGGAGTGGCTCATGATTTCAACAACATTCTCACCACCATCATCGGTCGAACATACCTGCTCCAGAGCAAGCTAAACGACCAAGAAGATCTACTGGTCCATGCCGAACAGGTGGCACTTGCCGCTGAACGGGCCACAACCCTCACTCAAGGCCTCCTTTCCTTCAGTCGCGAGCAGGTTATGGATCTGCGGCGAATAAGCCTGAATGAAACCGCTCGGAAAGCTTCAGACATATTCTCACGCCTAGTCAGGGAAGATATTGAGATCACCATGCAGCTTTCCGAAAAGGATCCGGTGGTGTTCGCTGATGAAAGTCAATTGGTTCAGATTCTCATGAATCTGGTCACAAATGCCCGGGATGCCATCACAGGACCAGGAAAGATAAGAATATCGACGGACTCAGTGATCCTTGACCGGCAGCTGCCCATGACCATCGGTGGATCCATCCCCCCCGGCACCTATGCCGCCCTGTTCGTGACGGATACGGGCTCGGGTATGGACACCCAAACACAAATGAGGATTTTCGAGCCATTCTATACAACCAAGGAAGTGGGAAAGGGAACGGGACTCGGCTTGTCAGTCGTGTACGGCATCATTCAACGACATAATGGCTTCATGAATGTCCAGAGCAATCCCGGCACGGGGACGACTTTTTCAGTCTATCTCTCTTCCCGCGAAGAACGCTCCGATTCTCGAGTCGACACAAAAGACCTGGCAATCCCCAAAGGCAACGGTACAATCCTCCTTGCAGAGGACGAAAGTTCCGTCCGTCTCATGCTGAAAACCATTCTCACCGAAAATGGCTTTCAAGTCATTGAGGCGGTGAATGGTGTTGAAGCGACACTCAAATTTTCCGAAAACCGCCATACGATCGATCTGGTGCTCCTTGATGTCATTATGCCGAGAATGAATGGCCGGGAAACCCGCGACGAAATCTTGAAAATTCGCCGCGACGTGAAAGTTATTTTCATGAGCGGTTATTCCGGTGACATTCTTGGCGAAGAAATACTTCGGCAAAAAGGCGTGGGGTTTATCCACAAACCACTCAACCCCCGGGAAATCATCCGCCTGCTGCAGGAAACACTGGCAAAGCCAGGCTGCGATACACTTTGAATCGGCACGTACGGGATCAGGATAAACAAAGGAGGACTGCGCCAGCATGCCGCAAGTCCCCCCTCGTTTTCAGACAGATAAAAACATACGTCCCTCGCGCTGCTATTTCCTTTCTTTTCCGAATCGACCACCACCGCCCGGTTTTCCTCTCTGACCAGTGAATGGCTGCGCCTTCGGTTTCTGAGGCCGAGCTATGCTCACAGACATGAGACGATCACCCAGCAGAGCCCCGTCAAGGGAGTCAATCGCCTCCCTAAGATCATCTTCACCTGCCATTCTGACATAGGCGCACCCTTTCGAGGCACCGGTTTCGGCGTCAGTAATAATATGGACGGAGGTAACAATTCCGGCCACCGCAAATACGCGACGCAGGTCGTCTTCGGTTATGTCATAGGATAAATTCCCCACATACAGCTCTTTCTTCATGTAATCTCCTTTTGTTTCCTACGCCGTTTTTACTCTTTCCGCACCTTCAGCTCGAGATGCTGACACGTTACGGTATTACCGCAGGTTCCGTCCCCCTATCCCCTGAGACTTCCTTTTCTTCAGTCGCGCCATCTTCTTCTGTCGTTTCTCGGCAAGTTCAACCAGGATCTCATGGCTCCCGCGTAATTCCTGACCCGGATCAGGCATTCGCTGGACATATGTGCCATCAGGCTGCATATCCCAGGCACTGCGGTTATCGTTCAGATGGACGTCGAAAAGAGTCCTGATCTCTGTGCGCAGCTTGCGGTCCTCTACCGGGACGACCACCTCGACACGCGCCTCCAAATTTCTCTTCATGGCATCGGCAGAACCGATAAGGTACTGTTCCTTGCCACCATTGTGAAAATAGTAGATGCGCGAATGCTCGAGAAAACGCCCAACAATGCTGACGACACGGATATTCTTCGAGATTCCGGCCAAGCCGGGACGTAGCCGGCAGGTATCGCGGATGACAAGATCAACGCTGACACCTGCCTGTGATGCTCTGTAGAGCGCCTGGACGATGTCCGCATCCTCCAACGCGTTCATCTTAAATTGAATCAATCCGGGCCGCTTCTCGGAATGGAGCCGCATCTCCCGTTCAATCCCCGCCAGAAGGGCTTTTTTAAGAAACTTCGGTGCCGGCAGCATCTTCTCATATTTGCGTCGCGGAGTGTAGCCGGTAGTCAGGTAATTGAACAGTTCCGTAGCATCCTGTCCGATGGCCTCGTTGCAGGTCAAGAGGCCAAGGTCGGTATAGATGCGCGCCGTAACCGCGTGATAATTCCCTGTTCCGACATGGACATAACGGCGGATGCCATCATAATCCTGACGGACCACGAGGATTACCTTGCAATGGGTCTTTAGACCGACGACTCCGTACGTGACATGGATGCCCGCCTCCTCCATGCGTGTGGCCAGGACGATGTTGGTTGCCTCGTCAAAACGCGCCTTCAGTTCTACGGCCACCGCCACCTGCTTGCCGTTCTGGGCAGCATGGATCAGTCCATCGATGATCCTGCTCTGGCGGGAGGTGCGATACAAAGTCATCTTGATGGCCCGCACCTTTGGGTCATCCGCCGCTTCCTGGAGAAAACGCTCCACGGATGTTGAAAAAGATTCGTAGGGGTGATGCAAGAGCACAGACCCGGCATCCCGGATGATATGAAAAATGCTGCGTTTGCTCTGAAGCAGCGGGTGATCGATGGGATGATGGGGAGGGTCGCGCAGTTCGGGGTACTCCAGTGAGGCAATCTCGAACAGGTCACACATAGCCATCATCCCGTCCACCTCGAACACGTCCGCAGTTTCATCCAGGGCCAGTTCTGCCGCTACCCTCCCGCGACGCACCGGATCCATCCCTTTCCTGATCTCAAGGCGTACGATCGGCGCAAATTTCCGGTCCTGCAGTTCCGATTCGATCATCGCCATCAGATCGTCGGCCTGCTCCTCGTTCTTCTCTGTATTGGCATTGCGGGTCACACGAAAATACTCGCAGCAGACCACCTGCATCCCGGGAAAGAGCAGGTCCAGGTTGTGACACATGAGATCCTCGAGCAGGACGAACCGGTCTACCGCCCCAACCCGGATCAGCCGTGGTATCCCCGCTCCGACCGGCACTTTGACCCTCGCCAGCGAGACATCTTTTTCCCTCGGGTAGCGCAACGTCACCAGAAGGTTGAGGGAAAGGTTGGAGATAAAGGGGAACGGGTGCGCCGGATCAATGGACTGGGGGGTGATAAGGGGAAAGATGTTCCGCAGATAATACTGCCGCAACTGCTTTTTTTCCGCTGTGGAAAGCTCTGAATAACCCTGCAGAGTAATCCCTCTATTCTTCAATAGCCCCAGAATCATCGGTAACAGATCCTGCATCGACTTTTCCAGCGCCCTTACCTTTGCATAGCTCTCGTCGATCTGCTGACGGGGAGTGCGTCCGTCAACGGTGAGCACCCTGATTCCCGCACCATGCTGCTGTTTCAGGCCGCCAATCCGTTTCATGAAGAATTCGTCAAGATTGGAGCTGACGATTGCAACGAATTTCAGCCGCTCCAGAAGAGGAGTCCTGTCATCCTCGGCCTCGTGCAGAACGCGCCGGTTAAATTCAAGCCAGGTCAGCTCCCGGTTGAGATAGAGGGAGGGAGCTGAAAGTGCAACGGAAGTTTCCGCAGCCTGACGAGATGGTATCTTTCCGCTCTTCTTCAGGCGAGGGGGAGGCACTTTCTTCGCTTTTGAGGTCTCACTTTCCAGTACACCGGAAACAGGATCGGCAGATACTATTTCTTCCAGGTCAGACATTCTGTTCTCCGTCATGATTGAAGGTGTTTTCCAGTATAGCACAAAGTGACTGAAGTGGCGGTTCTTGAACAAGAATCAGTCACCACGTAAAATGGACAGGATCTCCAGGGAGGAGGGATATTTTCTAGGGCAGAACTCGATTCAAAGCACCGGAGAGATCATCAATCCGATACGGCTTGACCAGGAAATCGACGAAACCATATGCATGGTAGTTAGCCATTACCGGATCATTGGAGTAGCCGCTGGAGACAATGAGCCGTGCCACCGGATCTATTTCCAGAATCCGTTTCGCAGCCTCCAGACCACCCATGTGCCCCGGTATGGTGAGGTCCATGATGACCACATCGGCTTTGCACCCCTCGAAAATTCTCCGCGAATACCGTTCAATCAGTTCCTCGCCGCTCGAACAGGTTTCCGCGTGACAGCCCAAGAGCTTCAGCATTTCCTCCGCAAGATCGCGAATCGGTTGTTCATCATCCATCACAAGAACAATCGCTCCCTCAAAAGATCGGGCAAAGTGAGGAACGCTCTGCGCAGCAGGTACAAGATCAGCAAACTCTGGACATGCCGGGAGATAGATACGGAAAATTGTCCCAACCCCGATTCGGGAAGAAACAAGCACCTGTCCGTGATGCTTCCTGATAATGGAGTAGAGTGCCGTCAGACCAAGACCGCTGCCCGATTCCTTGGTGGTAAAATAGGGATCAAAAATCTTGCCAAGGTATTCGGGAGCAATGCCCATCCCATGATCACATACGGAAATCCGCAGGTAGTCACCCGGATCCAGAGAAGGTACCTCAGCAGTCGAAAGGTGGCAGTTATAAACCTCCACCCGAACAGTCCCGCCATCGGGCATTGCCTGGCTGGCATTGATGATGAGATTATTGAAAAGCTGGCAGAGTTGCCCCTCGTCTGCCTCCAGGGGCCAGAGATCGTCAGCCAGCTCCAGTTCAAGAGCAACATTGGAGCCGCGAAGGGCAAAGGATATCGTGTCCCGAAGCACCGGCCGAAGATCGAAAAGTTTCTTCACCGGCTCCCCGCCACGCGAGAAAGTAAGCAACTGGCAGGTAAGGCCGGTTGTCTGATTAATGGCCTTTTCACAGCGGGCCAGCCGATCCTGCAACGGATGACCCGGGGGCAACTCTTCCCGCATCATGGAAATGTTCCCCATGATTCCGGTCAGGAGATTATTGAAATCATGGGCAATGCCACCAGCAAGCACCCCCAGGGACTCCAGCTTCTGCGCCTTGACCAGTTCTTCCTGCCGTTTCTTCCGCTCGCTGATATCCAGGGCAACGATCTGCAGGGCCATTTCCCCGTGATAGCTGAAGGCGTTGGAAGACACCTCCACTTGGACAGGTACCCCATCAAGGCGGAGAAAAACCTCCTCGGCGGGAGGATTTGAGGTTCCCTGCTCATAGGCACTTTTGATTCGATTCGTTACAAAAACCCGGCAGTCCGGATGAACAAAGTCCAGAGCCTCCCTGCCGTAGAGGTCTTCAGGATGTTCGGCCCCGACAAGCCGGGCCCCGTTGGAATTTGCAAAAACCAGCTTTCCGCCCGTATGGATATAAATCGCCTCGGGAAACAGCTCGACCAGGCCACGGTAGCGCGCTTCACTCTCACGAAGTTCCTCTTCAACCCGCTTTCGTTCCGTGATATCGCGACCGATGCCAAGTACTCCAATCAGCTCCCCCCGATCATCGTACATCGGTGTTTTGATTGTCTCCATCAGGGCGCGACGACCAACGTCCGCAAAGGTAATCCATTCCTCATTGCTGGTTGGCTTGCCCGCCGCCATGGCCTTACGATCATTCTCGACAAAGAACTCGGCAAGTTCCCTATCGACAAAATCGTAATCGGTTTTTCCGATGATATCCGCTTCCCTGGCACCGAAAAAACGCTCGAACATCTGATTGCAGGAGAGATAGACGCCATCCTTGTCTTTCAGCCAGACCAAGTCAGGGAGAGCCTGCACCAGGGTGCGCAGGTGGCCTTCACTATTGCGCAACTCTTCCTCAGCCCGCTTGCGCTCCGTGATATCATAGAAATAGCCGAATGAAAGCTCTTCCCCTCCATGCTTCAAACAGTTTGCGGTCACCTCAACCGTGACCAGTTCCCCGGAAGCGATCCGATGCCGCGTCTCGAACCGGATCGGCCGCCCCTGTTTCAACTGCTGCCAGAGGATATCAATTTTTCCCATGTCAAAGTCGGGATCCCATTCGGGAATACTTTTCTGCTGCAGCTCTTCGAGAGTCATCCCGTAGTGGGAGCAAGCCGCCTGATTGGCATACACCATGCGCCAGCCCTGACGAGGGCTGAGCACATAGACACAATCGCGGGAGGACTCGACAAGGTTTTTAAAAAACGATACTTCCTCTTCGATTTTTTTCCTCTTGGAAATATCACGCAGCAGAGCAATAACCTGCTCTTCCCCGTTGATAGCAGCTTTCCGCATGCTGATGGCAACCCAGAAAAAGCTGCCATCCTTTCTCCGAGCAATCCAGTCAACCAACTGCGGCATACCATTGGCCGCCTGTGCCAGCCTTTCCATGAGTATAGACCACGAAAAGGAGAGGTCTTCGGAGCATATTTCCTGAAGGGTGAGCGCAAGCACATCCGTCCGGGAAAAACCAAAAAGCTCGCAGGCAGTGCGATTGACATCGACAACCTTGCCGGAAGCCGGATCAAGGATGAGAACCGCCTCAAACATATTGTCGTAGATTGTCTGAAAGCGCTCTTCGCTGGCAGCGATTCGCCGGTTCGCCTTGGTCAGTCGCAGAACATGACGGGCAATAAGAAGATAAAGAAGAAACGCGGTGGCAAGCACAAAAAACAGGCCCTTGTAGATAGCAATCCGCGTCATCAGCGTGGGATCGTGGATGAGCCACCCAAGAAAGGTATCGGAACACAGTATCCATAGCCCGCCAATAATGGCATAGACAACCACGATCCGTAGTGCTGCCATCCCGTCTATCCAGTTCACCTGCAAATTTTTCACGCTTGCTCCTATCGTCACAAGATGCTTGGACCGGCAAGATCCTTGAGTATCAAGAAGTTTTACTTATTATTGTATCGGTTTTCTGGAAGATAAAATTGAAAAAAAACCGTCCGATCACTTTAGTTACTTGAAGAGTCCTTCATCACCAACAAACAAAGGCCATACCTTCGCGGGTATGACCTTTGCGTTATTCCGAATAGCACTGGTGTGAAAAATTTACTGGTACATGATATAGACCGGCTTCGGGTTAAGCCGCAGCACATCCTTTGGCGTCATCAACGGGTCGCCCTTCTTGGTATCGTTATGGTAAAAGAGCTTGAATCCACTGAACTGGACCGGCTCGCTAACGATATAATCCTTGTAGGAGGCACGTTTCAGGTGCGGCCCGCCCCAGCCATCCATGTTCATCACAATCTGTACTTCGGGACACAGGACAATCTGTCGAAAGTTCGTCACACCGTTGCGGGTGAAGCGGTGAATTGTCAGAACCTTTGGCGGGAGATGGTACTTTTGCACCAGGCCCTTGAGGTAGCCGGTTACATAGTTTACCTCGGCGGCACTGAATGTACCTACCTTGGTTCCGGGAACCTTCCCGCACGCAACAAGATTGAACTCCGGGTCGATCCCCAAGTGCACGTCAGGATTCTTCAGGATCCATTCAAAGCGCGGCAGAAGCGTACTAATATCTTCATGGCCGGTCTGGATATCGATAAAAAGGAGGCAATTCGCTTCCTTGGCCCAGCCATATACCTTTTTCACGATCTCATCCGGCATCACCATCCGATATTTTCCCGCCTTGCCCGACTCTCCCTGGGCAACCACAGCGATCAGATGTAGCGCCGGCTGCACTGGCATCGATGGATCTGCTTCACTCCAGCGCTTCGCCTCAGCCTTGAGGCGCCGGATCATTTCTTTTGGCTCAAACTCCCCCAATGCCCCCATCCGCTTGCTTAGTGGATTGCCGTAGTAGGCAACAACGCGCTTCTGCGGCAGGATCGACCCGAGAAGTAGTATGGGAGATTTCACCGGCCAACCCATTTTTTTAGCAAATTCGGGGTCTTCCCCTGCAACAGCGGCAGGCTTTTCCTTCCCAGCGGCAATCACGGCCGGACTCTTTCCTCCAGCCTCATCAGCTTTTTTCCCCTCTGGGCTGACAGTTCCCGAGGATAGATTCGCAAAACTCGAGGTAGGCTGTGCAAAAACCGGGACAGTCTTTTTCACGTTGCCGGCAACCGCCAAGGGAGGAGATGGAACTACGACCTTTTCATCATTGCATCCAGCCAGGATCAACAGGATGACCAGCAAAGTTGGAAAGAGGGATACGGGTGTAAGAAAAAAACTGTTGCTGATAGTGTTCAAGGGTCGCCTCGCAGGAGAATGGTATGCCTGGGCACACGACCAGTGATACTACACCTATGGAAGCGACACTGTCAAAATGAAAAGCAGTCCGGTATCAATCTCCGGTTTCACCATGGGCACACCACTGTGCCAACCGCTCCGGCGGCATCGGCCTGGCAATAAAATACCCTTGCACCTCATCGCACCCTGCCGCGCGTAAGGCCTTGAATTCATCGACATTTTCAACACCTTCGGCAATGACACGCATCTCAAGCGTATGGCCGAGACCGATAATGGCCTTGATGATGGCAAGCTCAGCCGGTCTGTCCAGCATGCCGCGTACAAATGATTTATCGATCTTCAGGCAGTCAATGGGAAAGCGGTGCAAGTAGTTGAGACTGGAATAGCCAGTGCCGAAGTCGTCGATGGAAAAGCTGAACCCGTGATCCTTCAAGGTATCCATGACCCTGATTGTCCGAACCGCATCCTCCATGAGCATAGTTTCGGTGAGCTCCAATTCGATCTGAGCGGGTGAAACACCTTCCTCACGGACAATGGTCAGCAGACACTCCACAAAATCCTTGTCTCTGAACTGCACCGCCGAAACATTGAGAGACAGACTGGTATCCGTCAGCCCCTCCGCAGACCAGCGATTAATCTGTCGGCAGGCTTCACGCACTACCCACGTCCCGATAGGGATTATGATGCCGGTTTCTTCGGCAATGGGGATGAAGTCCCCGGGAGGAACAATACCGTTTTCCGGGTTTTTCCAGCGAAGCAATGCTTCGAATCCCGATGTCCGGCCGCTTCGCAGATCAAGCTTGGGCTGGTAATATAGCAACAACTCGTCCCGCTCGATAGCGTTTCGCAGGTTGTTTTCCAGACTGAGCCGTTTCAGGGCCCGGGTATTCAATTCCTCCGTGTAAAAGTGGTAGTTATTCCGTCCGGTCATTTTTGCCTGGTACATAGCCGAATCAGCATTCCGCAGCAGAGTATCCTTATCAGCACCATCTTCCGGGTAGATGCTGATGCCGATACTGCAGGAACAATGGAGTTCATAGCCACCGGCATCATAGGGTTGGCGCATAAGCGGCAAAAGACGGTGCTCCATGATAGATGCAATGTCATGGGAATCCTCAACATTGGCCAGAATAACAACAAACTCATCACCCCCCAGTCGACTCACCGTATCCCCTTCGCGGATACAGGACGAAAGACGATTTGCTGCGGTCACCAAAACGCAGTCACCCACATGATGTCCGAGAGAATCATTGATGTTCTTGAAACGGTCGAGATCCATGAAAAGCACAGCCACACGCCGGCGGGAGCGGTTGGCCTGCTGCAGGGCCATGACCAGGCGCTCCATGCAGAGCAGCCTGTTGGGAAGGCCGGTAAGTGAATCATGGTGTGCAATGTGCTGGATCTGCTGTTCCTGGGATTTCTGTTCGCTGATATCGGTAAACAGGGCAATGTAATTGGTCAACGTTCCACCCTGGTCACGGACGGAATTGACCACCAGCCATTGCGGGCAGACTTCGCCATTCTTGCGACGACTCCAGAACTCGCCCTGCCAGGAATCCCGAAACCGCAGGTCCCGCCACATCTGTCGTAAGAAGTACTTGTCATGAAGGTCCGATGTCAGCATAAGCGGCTTTCTGCCCACGATCTCATGAGTCTCATAACCCATTGTGGTGCAGAATGCCTGGTTTACCGAAGCAACTCGCAGATTGGCATCAGTGATAAGAATACTCTCCGAAGTACTCTGGAAGACCCGCGCCCAGAGCTCGATCTTTTTCTCCGCGTCTCTCCGGGCGCTGATATCTGAACCGACTGTTATCAGGCAATCCTCACCTCCAAGCAGGAAAAGGCGTGAGCTGAAGTAAAAGGAATCCGTACCGTCATTGCCGGGAATTGCCACTTCAGCCTCGGCCGAACCATGGCGGAAACCTTGCTGCACCAGGAATCGGACCGATTCACGCTGGTCTTTGGAGAAATACTCCTCATAGGAAGGAACTTCATCTGGCTGAAGATCACGGCCCAATAGCTGCTCAAAATCCCGGTTGGAGGAAAGGAGGCGGAAGTCGCTGCCAAGCATGAAAAAAACGCCGGGGAGACAATCCACCGTTGCCTGGGTAAAAGCCTTCTCATTGCGCAACCCTTCTTCCAGTTGCTTGCGATGGTTAAGCGGCGTAAAAAGTAAAAGCAGTGCATCCTCTCCCTGGTAATGTACCGGACGGGCCGAAACCTGCGTCCAGTGATTCGGAATCGCCGGCAGACGCAGCAAAAGCTCGCATTCGTCACTTCCACCCGCTTGGCTGACCGTGGCGAAAAAAGCCTCCCTCTGTCCGCTGTCCACAATAAAATCAAAAGGGGACCATGTATAGCTGGAAACGGGAGACTCACCCCCGGCGAAAAGGTCCAGAGCCGGCAGGTTGGCATGTAGGAGGGTTGCCCCGTCAAGGCTGGTAATGGTCAGGGGCAGGGGAATGGATTCGAACAGTTGCCTCTGAGCTTCAGACGCCCGTGCCGCAGCAACCAGCTCTTGCTGAACCAGGCGCTCGCGATTCAGACGCTCCAGCATGGTATTGAAACCTGTCACCAGTTGGCCGATCTCATCGTTTCCCAGCCTCTCGGCCCGCAAGTTGTAGTTACTGGTGTTCTGGACCTCCAAAGCGACCTGTGCCAGCTTCCTGATGGGCCCGACAATTTTGCGGGCAATATAATAGACCAGAAAGAGAATCAGGACAAGAAAGGTAATGGCTGTGCCCAGGTGCAGCCACATTCTCTTGAAATGGGACGCTACACGAGCCTGGAGGAGCTGTTCCAGTTCCCGGGAACAGTGCGACCAGGTTAAAAAGAGAGACTCAAGGGCCGCCCGTCGCGCCTGACAAATCTCGGCGTGTCCGGCAGGGTTTCTGGTTTTTGCTGAGAGATAAAGGGTAGTAGAGAGTTTCTGCAGGCTTGTCATAAGAGCGGCATGATCTGCTGCCAGGCTAAGTCGCAGGGCACCTGAAGGGTTTCCCCGATAGGCAGCCTTGAAATCAGAATCAATGGACTTGATAGCTGCAGCGAGCTTTCCTTCCATCACCAGGAGCTTGGCCCGCGTATTGTAATCCTCCGAAGCCTCCGGCGAAAGTAATCTGGTGGCCAGATCGGTATAGTGAACCACGAGAGCAGCGGTATCGGGAAACCGGAGCAAAACCAGCGACATGGTATAGTAGCTGTCCAGATCGGGGTCGAGTATCAGATTCGACTGATCGCCGACACGTGAAATAAGTCGTCGTGCAGCGTCGATGGCAGTGTTATTAAGATCGATCTCAGCAGTCTCAGTCGTATCGCTGCGAGCATGGAGAATTCGGCGCACAGCCAAGACCAGGTCTCCATTCAGCTGCGTCGATTGCATTCTGGCACCATACAGGCGCTGCGCCTTTATGAGGTCGGTGATATCGGCTGCCAGGATTTTCGACAACGCGGAAGAACGCGCAGGAAGAACCTTTCCTTTGGTGTCCCGATCACGGATAAGATCGAGGAAGGTTTTACGGACTTCGGAAATGTACTGGTTGCCGGAGATCTCTTTGCGGGCAAAATCGATGGCAATGAATTTTTCATGGATGAGGATCGTGGTAATAAATATTACCGCAGACAGGTCAAGAAGATAAATAAGCAGGAGCTTGTTCGCAACGCTCAGATTGCTTATGTACCTCGCGATTCGCTGAAATACCATGGGACATGTCTCCTTGCCCTCTTCGGCTCAATCTGCTCAAAATTAAGATGGCTGGACATTTTCCTAATGAGAGGAGCACGAACGGTGCCAACAAAAGCCCGCACTTCCATTCCGTATATTCAACTACTTTTGCTCTCCAAGAGAAACACTGCTGCTAAAAAGCAAGGCATAGTGCCCAAATAATATGCAGGACCATTTCCCTCCCCTGCAGTATTCGCAGAAGTCTGGATACCACTTCAATAAAAACACCAACAAAAATGCATATTATTTAATCTACAAGTCGCTAAACTTTTCAGCGGATCAGCCGATACGTTATCATCGGGTTGACCGATTTATATCGATCAGCCGAAACCCTCGTTGAACCAGGCCCAAGGAGGCAATGATATGAAGAGTGACATGAAATCCGGCAAGACGACTGAAAAAATGACACCCGATTCAAATCACGGCAGCGGAAAAATATTCTCCGCCATCCATACCTGGTACATGAGGGTAAAACTCAGGTACAAGATCGCGTCGCTCGTCATCTGCAATCTTCTGCTTGTGGCGGGAACTGCTGCAGCCGGACTCCTCGCGGTCCAGAACATAACTGGTCGCCTCCTACCCGGCAGTGCAGCAACGATCAATCAGGATTTCCTGACCGGAGTCTTCCGCCAGCTTCTCATCACAACAGGGTCACTGTTTGCCGCAGCACTGGTTCTCGGAGCAATCCTCGGCTACCTGGTCTTCAAGTCCGTTGCCGACCCTCTGGCCATCGTATCGAAGGTTGTGGAAGCTGTTGAATCCGGTGACCTGACGGTCAGGGCAAGTGTTCCCTATGGCGGTGGACTTGGAAAGCTCGCGGTGAAAATCAACAACATGGCCGACCAGACCCTCGATGTAATCGGCAAACTTACGGAGGTAATTGACCATCTCGGCTCGAGTACCTCGACCCTGAGCATGAGCGCCGATAGCCTCGAATGCGCTGTAAGCAACGCCACCATGCAATCCACTGCCTCTGCTTCAGCAGCCGAAGAGATGTATGCTACAGCCGAAGAGATAGCCAGGAACTGCTGCCATGCAGCTGACAGCGCAAAACAGACCAGCGAAGCGGCCAAGGACAGTGAAAAAGTCATCATAGAAACTGCGGCCCTGATGGAAAACCTGTCAGAGGGAGCCATCCGAACAACGGAGATTGTCCAGAACCTAGGCGAAAGCTCAGACAAGATCGAAGAGATTGTTGTCACTATCGAAGCAATCGCCGACCAGACAAACCTCCTTGCCCTGAATGCGGCAATCGAAGCTGCGCGTGCCGGTGAGCAAGGCAGAGGCTTTGCGGTGGTTGCGGACGAAGTCCGAAGGCTTGCGGAGCGCACCGCAAAGGCAACCCGTGAGATATCCGTCATGATCAAGGGCATCCAAGGTCAGACGAAAGAGGTTGTCCTGTCCATGGGAGAAGAGGCCGAGAAAGTCAGGCTCGGGGCAGCCGCTTCCGAAAAATCGGGACAGGCGGTGTCGGAGATCATCTCTCTGGTATCGCAGCTCGACGAAAAGGTAGCCCAGATTGCCACGGCTGCAGAGCAGCAGTCCGCCACCACCCAGGAAATGACCCTGAGCCTGCAAAGCATCTCCGAAGCGGTCTGCACGGCCTCCGACGAAGCAAAGAGCAGTATTCAGGAATCCAGCTCACTCGCGGGTCTATCCGATACACTGAAAACGATAGTGCACCGATACAAGGTCGCCTGAAGGAACATCGCGGCAGGCAAGGGCACGTAGTAAAAAGGCCATATCCAAAAGGGATACGGCCTTTTTAGTTTCCAGGGACCCTTCACAATGGTTGTGCTCAGAAACCTGCCAGATTTCGAAAACCTGGCAGGTTTTTCATTTCCCAGGCATCCTTCGCAAGGTAATGAATAGAGTAACCTCCCGACCTGCTTCACCGCGAAAACAACATAACAACTGGTTCAGAAAATTCCTTTTATTTGGGTTGTTTGACCATTGTTTATTTTGAAGTAGACTAAGAGCTTATCCGTAAATAACATTATGAGAGATCGCGCCCGAATTTATGTCAGATTTAGACGTGTTGGTTGAGCAGAACCGCAGGCGTAGCAGGCTACGTCAAGGATTTTGTGATTGAGGCGCGGTTAAAGATGACGTGAAGACGGGATGCCAGACTGGAATGCTTATGTACGGACAAGTTCTAAATCAGGTACGGATTCGAGACCGATAAAAAAGGAGGATGCAGTATGGGATCAAAAGGACGCGAAATAATCGGGATGGATGTGGATGAACTTCTTGGCTTGCTGCGGCGCGCCTTCAGTGACGAATGGCTTGCCTACTATCAATACTGGCTGGGAGCCAAGGTGGTTAAGGGGCCCATGAAAGACGCCGTGGGCGCGGAACTGCTCCAGCATGCCACCGAAGAGCTGATGCATGCCGACTTGGTGGCCATGCGGATCATACAGCTGGGCGGCACGCCCGTAACCAAGCCCGAAGAGTGGTACAAACTGACCAATTGCGGCTATGATGCCCCCGACGACCCGAACGTCAAAACCATCCTGAACCAGAACATCAAGGGCGAACAATGCGCAATCGGCGCCTACAAGCGCCTCATGGACATCACCAAAGACACGGACCCGGTAACCTACAATATGGTTCTGCAGATTCTCCAGCAAGAGGTCGAACATGAGGAGGACCTGCAGGCCCTTCTCGAAGATCTCGAGCTGATGTATGCATCGATACTAAAGTAGGGGCAGGCAACTGCCGGCACTTTTTGGGCCTCAGTCCGACTATGTAGATGGCTACGCCGCTTTTGTCACAAATGCCTTAAAATCATCGAACTCTTTCTTTATCTGCTGGAGAAGAGCTGCAGCATGTGTAGTCTCTCCCTTCAAAAGTACTGTCTCCATTTTTGAGACCAATTCCCGTAGCGGGTTCGCCGACATGTTTGCCGCAGCACCTTTCATCAGATGCACCAGGCGATAAGGGGTGTCGCTGTTTCTGTCGGATAATGCCTGCTGCAGCTTCTCCAGATGAACGGAATAATCATCGATGAAGCCTTGCAGAAGTTCTTCCAGGATATCTTCGTCGCAGCCAATCCGTCGTATCAGGTCATCCCGGTCGAAAACCCTTTTCGACATCTTGCCAGACTGCTCTTCCGTAACTTCCTTCCTGGGCGGCAAACCGGAAAGTGTTCGTTGTATCACTCCTTTAAGATCCTTGGGATAGAGCGGCTTGGAGATGTAATCATCCATACCGGCAGCCAGACATTTTTCACGGTCGCCCTTCATGGCATGGGCCGTCATGGCTATAATCGGGATATGCCTGCCGGAAAAGGCTTCTCTCCGCCTGATGGCTTCCGTTGTCTCGATGCCGTCCAGTTCCGGCATCTGAATATCCATCAGCACCAGGTCATAGGGGACCATATCCAGTGCTTCCAGCGCTTCCTTCCCATTGGCAACCGCATCGGCCCGATAGCCAAGGTTGTCCAGAATCCGCAGGATGACCTTCAGGTTGGTGCTGTTGTCTTCGGCCAGCAAAAGGCGAATGTTGTTCTTTGCACCCTTCCGGACAACCTCCGGATTTTCGACGCCCAGGCGATACCCCTGATAGAAGGGTTCGATACTGCCGGACAGTGCCATCAGGCAATAATACAATTCTTCGAGCTTTACCGGTTTTTGCAGTCGGGCAGTAAAAATATCGTCAGAGAGTGATCCAGTGGCTATTTTTTCACCCAGGGGTGAAACATGGATCAGGACCGTGTCCCGCAGCATTTCATCATTCTTGATCTCTTTTCCGAGGCTGGAAGCATTGCCCCGTGAAAGCTGAGGACCAATGAATGCATAGGAAAACGGATCTTTCTCTGCCAGAGCCTCATGAAGGCAGGATAAGGCCTCGTTTTCTTCACTCGCCTCGGCAAAACGGTATCCCCACAAACCGAGTTTTTCCGTAATCGCCAGGCGACTGGTGGCATTGGCATCAACGACCAGGAGACGCTCATTGCGAATGCCTTCCGGAAAGACAAATGACATGTCGTGCAATGCGGTCTGCTTAGCGAATTTCATTGCCAGGAAAAAGGTGGAACCCCTCCCTTCCCCACTCTCTACCTCAATGCTTCCTCCCATCATCTCTGCCAATTGCCGGGATATTGCCAGACCCAAGCCGGTCCCGCCATATCTGCGGGTGGTGGAAGCATCCACTTGGGAGAACAGGGCAAAAATATCTTTGATCCGCTCCTGCGGAATGCCTATACCGGTATCACGCACGGAAAAACGGACCCAGGCATGGCCTTCCTCCTGTCTGTCCAGAGTTGCCCTGAGAATTATTTCTCCGTGATGGGTAAACTTCAGAGCGTTACTGAGAAGGTTGACCAGAATCTGGCGCAGCTTCCCTGGATCTCCTGACACCAGCTCCGGCACCTCCGGACTGATAATGCAGTTAAAATCAAGACCCTTAGCATAGATTCCCGTTGCCATGAAATCGCCGGTATCTTCAATGGTAGACCGAAGATCGAAGTCAACGGTTTCCACACCCAGCTTGCCGGCCTCAATCTTGGAATAGTCAAGTATGTCATTGATGATCGTGAGGAGGGAATCCGCCGAAGCACGGACAATTTCCGCATACTCGCGCTGTTCATGGTCCAGGTGAGAATCAAGGAGCAGACCTGTCATGCCAATCACCCCATTCATCGGCGTTCGTATTTCATGGCTCATATTGGCGAGGAACAGGCTTTTTGCCTTGCTGGCGGATTCAGCTGCCTCCTTGGCCTTTCGCAGCTCTTCTTCCACAAGCTTTCTTTCCGTAACGTTATCGTAGGTGGCAAGGACCCCAAACACCCTGTTATCTTTACCGCGAAGAGGAATCTTGTTTTTTCTCAACCAAGAGACCTTGCCGTCAATCAGCAGCTGTGCCTGTTCGAAATTCATTTTCGGGGCGCCCTGCTTGATAACCTGTTGATCGTCCCTGCGCATATCATCCGCAGTGTCTTTCCAGGGCATTTCGGTGTCGTTCATTCCATAAATTTCACCCGGGTACTCCAGGCCGATGTCTTCGGCAAAGGACCTGTTACATCCAAGGAAATTGAGATTCGAATCTTTCCAGTATACCCGCTGCGGGATATTATCCAGAACGAGCTGAAGCATCTGCTGCGAGCAGAATAATTCTTCTTCCATTTTCTTGCGCGCCGTGATGTCGATACCGCAACCGACCAGATAGGTTGCCGTGCCAATCTTCAGTCGTTTACCGTCTAGAAGGAAGCAGTGCTCCGTGCCGTCCCGGCTCAGCAGCCTGAATTCGGTCTCTGCCACGCCTTTTTCAAAGACTTCGGCAAACTTCTCTGCCACGAAAACCCGGTCCTCTTCGTAAACAAGGGAAATTACATCAACGCTCAGCAAGGTTTCGGAAGACATTCCCGTTATCTCTTCCAGTTGGCGATTCCACCGGCAGAGACGACCATGCGTGTCGAGTGCAAAAACAACGCCCGGCAAGCTTTCCATAATCGTTTTCAAAAAGAGCTTCTGCTCCTTGAGTGCATCTTTGGCCTTGGTACGCTCATTCACCTCCTGCCGAAGAATTTCGTTTAGGTTCGCCAGTTCAATGGTGCGCTGATGAACCCGCTCTTCCAGCTCATTGTGAGCCTGAAGCAGCATTTTTTCAGCTTGTCGGCGTTCGGTGATATCAAAAATGATTGAGATAACTCCGCCGACAACACCCTCTTTTATGGTATACGTTGCTTTCTTGAATATTATGTTGTGCTGTCTGCCGTCGGCTAACTGCAGTTGTGTTTCATTTGTCTTCACACCGGGAGAACGCAGCAGTTCATCATCCATGCCGGTCAATATCTCAGCGGTTTCTTTCGGCATGATCTCAAATACGGCCTTGCCCATGATTTCCAGCCTGGGCATTTGAACAAATTCCTCAAAGGCCTTGTTGCAGCCGAGGAACTTGCCGTCGAGATCTTTGTAATAAAGCGGCAGTGGAATACTGTCGATAATTTCCTGGAGAAAATACCATTGTTCCTGAAGGTATTCACTGGCCTGCTTGAGTTCGGTCAGGTCCTCGAATGCCACCATCGAACCGATGGTGGCACCCTTCGAGTCCTTTATCAATGTTGACGTAAAACGTATCCATTTTCCTGTTTCTCCCATAAGCGGGAAGAAGTCGGTTACCTGGTAGATCCCCTCGTTGAACTTGGACTCGTTAAATTTCCCGGCATCCCAGGTGCCGATTTCTTCGACCTTGTTATCCAGAAGGAGATCGGCGACCATCGGGCATTGACCACCATAGAAGATATCAGCGTGCCTGCTTGTCCCGATGATCGACTCTGCCCGTATCCCGGAACAAAGTTCCATTGCCTCATTCCAATGGATTACCCGATGATCGAGATCCAGTATGAATTGAGGAAACGGTGCACCATGAATTACCGCCCGCAGACTGGCTTCATTGTCTTTCAGCGCCTGCTCAGCCTTCTGGCGATACCTGACCAGAAGAACGGAAATTATGGTAAACAACAGAATCAACAACGTGGATGTGAATAGAAGGTTATTTCTCAACCCTTTATACGTTTCAAAAAAATCGGATTTCTTAACTCCCACATACAAAGCACCGATGACCTTGCCATTAACGTCCCGTATCGGGTCGTAGGCGGACAAGTAGGGAATGCCCAAAATAGTCGTCTCCCCACGATATGATCGTCCATTGCTGAAAACAGGATCATAGGCTGCACCATGCAAACCGGTTCCGACTGCCCGGCTGCCATCGCTCGTTCGCAGGTTGGTGGAAACCCGGGTATCACCCATAAAAATAGTGGCGGTACAACCGGTCAGCTCTTTGATCTTGTCGGGAAGCTCGAAATTCCCGTTCAGTACATAGTCACCCACCATCAGCTTCCCCTTGACAATGCGGAAGCCCTCCCCTTTTGACCTGACTAACTCCCAAAAGGTCCTGAGGTTATTATCAAGGATATGCTCGGCCTTCTCCTGGGCATCAGCATAAATTTCCGAAATGAAGAATGACGTGGCACTCCCGATGGCCAAGGCCACCAGTAAAACGTTTATGGGTATCAAATAACGAAATATCTTCATTTTCTGAATCCTTTGCCCGGCAGATGTTTGCCCCTTGATCTCGGGGTTCGCCCCTGCCGGCACTATTCCTCGCACTGACTGCCGACCTGTATCAACTTAGGCGTAACACCTGAACGCCTCACGGCATAACTCGATGTAATCGGGATCTTTTGTTTCCCGGCAGAAAAAAAGAACTCCCCATGCAGCACTCTATTAGAGGCTTCATGGGGAGTCTCCTTCAATCATTATGTGCTGGTTGAATCCGGTTCAACTTCACGGACAGTACCGCCAGTCCTGATGCCAGATCTTCTTTCTGGGCAACAACATCCTCGGGAACGACAAGATTCGCCGAAGTAAAATTCCAAATGCCCTTGATCCCCGACATAACAAGGATATCGGTTACCTCTTGGGCATCCTCCGGTGGCACGCACAGGATTGCCAGGCCTGCCCGAATTTTCTTCGACAACTCTGCAAGTCGTGAGATATCGAAAACGGGCACTTCTTGAATCAGTGCCTTTATCTTTTCTGGTTCCTTGTCAAAGGCAGCGACAATATTCAATCCCAGATTCGTCAACTCCCGGTTATAAAGAATTGAAGTGCCAATCTGTCCGACGCCAACAAGGAAGGCATCCAGGGTTTCTCCAAAACCGAGGAAATCCTCAATGCCCTTGATAAGATCTTCTATGCAATAACCGATGCGGGGAGTGCCGTTGATCCGTGTCAACTCGAGATCCTTGCGGACCAGAATCGGTTCGATCTCCATCCTCTCCGCCAGGTAGGAAGATGAAACAAACTGTTCTTCCTTTAAAAAGAGTTCCCGGAGAATCGTTAGATAGGCGGGCAGGCGCCTCACCGTGGGCAATTTGTCAATTTTAAGTGCTCGTCTCTTCATAGTTGGTAACGTGTCTTTCTTGAATTGATAGGAATTGGATCATGCTCTACAGCTGATCCTTGCTGGAAGTTTTTCTGTCCGGCTAAAATAGAAGCAAGTTTACGGCCAACCGGCACTATTCATTAATCTAAGCACAATGAGGTTCCTGCAAAAGTCCAAACAAGTCCCTTCGCTCAGGGAAGGGATATTGTAGCGATATCGATACATTACAAGCTCACCACCCCCCATCTCCCTCCCGCCAAGGGGTGAAGAGTCTTTAGGGAAAGATAGTGCAATAGCTTCAAATCAAATGGTTTTTAGCCCCGGCAGGGTATGCACCATAAGAGACGAGTCATAATATAAGTTATAACCTGTTGGCACAAAATTGTAAACAAGACGAGAATTTGTCGGAAACTAAAGTGAGGATAACTAAAGTTATAGTTATAACAACTATTATACCTGTCCCGCAGCAGATGGAGGGGGTATCATTTGGTCATTTTCTGGCGTTGTTTCAAACGCTTACTTAAAGCGGGTTGAGAGATTCCCAGCAATCTGGCCGCAAGTGTCTGATTGTTATCGGCACGGGCCAGTGCCTCGGAAACAAGAGTTTCTATCGCTTCATGAATAGTAGGAAGCTGCCTGCACAGTTCAAAACAGTTTTGCTGGACGCCATCCGCGCTGCCCGACATGCGCAAATCTTTCCCCGACTTACCAAGCACCTTTTCAAAGGCAGCAACAGGCAACAACTTTGATTTGCTGGCGCTTGCCGCATCGTAAATCATTGATTTCAATTCACGGACATTGCCGGGAAACGAGTAATTGGCCAATCGACGCATAAGTTCCCTGGACACTACCGGCTTCCTGATGTGAAGCAGCAGTACAACCTCGTCCAGAAAGTAATCAACCAGAAGCGGAAGGTCATCCTTGCGATCACGCAAGGGAGGAATGCAAACATGATGAATATTCAGTCGATAATACAAATCCTTGCGAAAAGTCCCTGCCGCCTGCTTGGCAAGCAGGTCCTGGTTTGTTGCGACAACAATGCGTGCCTCCAGGCGCTTGGGCCGGTCGCTCCCCAGGGGACTATATTCACCCTCTTGCAACAAACGTAACAATTTGAGCTGGGACATCTGGCTCAGATCACCGACTTCGTCAAGGAACAGGGTACCGCCTGAGGCGTTCTCAACCAGACCTTTTCTGGCCTCATTCGCGCCGGTGAAAGCCCCCCTGACGTGGCCATACAGTGTGTCGGCAAAGATGGCATCATCCAGGCCGGCCACGTTGACGGAGACCAGGGGTCCGCTGCACTTGCTGCAAAGATGAATCGCCCGGACGAACA
The DNA here is from genome assembly GCA_028683595.1 of Geobacteraceae bacterium. GTDB lineage: Bacteria > Desulfobacterota > Desulfuromonadia > Geobacterales > Geobacteraceae > RPRC01. The sequence continues at coordinate 23,265 of JAQUHM010000012.1, forward strand.
ATTCCTTGCCTACCCCGCTTTCACCGGTAACAAGTATCGGCTGGTTGCTTTTCGTAACAAGTTCCAGATATTTGAAGATTGACAGCATTGCCGGGTCGTTAGTAACAATATCTTTGAATGCCTCAGGGCAGCTCAATGTGTCGCTAAGGAAATGGCTGCTCATCTCTATATTTTCCCGCTGGAGATCGAGCATCTTAATGGAGCGCAGAACTCCCTTGACGAGTCGGTCCTCTTCATCGGTCTTGACAAAATAGTCGAAAGCTCCCAGCTTCATACATTTGATTGCAGTCTCCAGCTGGTTCATGCCACTCAGAACGATAACAGGGATGTCTGGATACTCTTCCGTAATCATGGGCAGTAATTCTTCACCGGAAAGATGGGGCATGGTGAGGTCCAGCAGTACGATGCCGACGTTCTGGGTTGCCAGAATGTCCATGACCTGTCTGCTGTCAGGACACTTTACAATATTATTGATCCCCGCGGACCGTTCCAGAATGATGCTCAGGCTGCGCAGCCAGGGAGCCTCATCATCAACAAGAACAATTTTGTAGGCAGGATATAATGACTGCGACATAGCAGTTACCTCTCCTTTCGCGCAGGCAGAGCTAATCTGACTGTCGTGCCTTTGCCGTACTCGGAGGCAAAAGTCAGGGTTCCGCCATGACCGGTAACGATTCGCTCCGAGAGTGAGAGACCAAGCCCGGTTCCGCCCCTTTCCCTTTTCGTGGTAAAAAACGGCGAAGTAAGATGGATAATATGCTCAGGCTTGATGCCAACCCCTTCGTCTTTCACGAACAATTCAACCATTCCTTTCGGCTCATCGAATGAAGTCTGCACGGTAATCCGCTGGGACTTGTCTTCGAGAGCCTGGCAGGCATTCATAAGCAGATTCACGACTACCTGCTCAATTCGTTGTCCATTCCCTTTAATTTTCGGCAGAGCATCGGCATACCGGACGGAAAAGTTGCGTGTCGAATCCCGCAGCATGCTTCCCACAAGTCGAAGGGAAGTCTGCACCAGCTCGTTAAGGTCCAGAGTCTCCTCAAAGCTAGCATCGTCCCGGCGGGTGAAATTCTTGAGGTCATCGACGATCCGTTTTATGCGACGGGCACTTTCCAGCAATTCTTCAAACATATCCGGGATTTCTTCCCGCATTTTTGCATAGGTGAGCCCCCCGAACGGAAAATCGCCATGGTCACGATACTGCTTTTCAAGTATCGGCCCTGCATCCCGGAAAGCCTCCATAAGTACCGGCGAATTCAACAGGATCAAGCCATTGGGATTATTTATTTCATGGGCTATGCCAGCCAGGAGGAACCCTAGGGCCGCCATTTTTTCGGCCTGCAGAAGCTGCTGCTGACCAAGCTGGAGCTCTTTTTCGGCCTGCCTGCGTTCTGTAATGTCCAGTACCGAACCGACAAACTTGGCATTCTTGCCTAAACTGTTTTTCAGGATTTTTCCCTGGGCATGGAAGATCCGCTCGCAACCATCTGCCCGTTCAATGCGATACTCAGCATCATACGGCATCCCGTCCTTTAGTGTTGCGGCGACCTTATCCAGAACCATTTTCCTGTCATCGGGGTGGATATAATCGAATACCGAATCGTGGGCACGACCCGATGCCTGCGGGGGAAGACCGAGAAGCCGGGAAAATTCTTCCGAACGGAATTCTTCATTTTTCTCAAGATCGTATTCCCAACTGCCGAGATGCGTGATGGCCTGCGCCTCGGCAAGATTCTGCCCGCTTTTGGTCAACTCTGCCACACGTGCAGCAAGCGCTGATTGTAACCCAAGCACCCGCTGCCCGACCTTGATGCGGGCAAGCAG
>JAQUHM010000249.1 GCA_028683595.1 Geobacteraceae bacterium
AACTGATTTTGGTTTCATAAAATCACCGGGTTTTGAGAGTATTGATTCAATTCCCGGTAATTTTATCACACAGTATTTACAAAATACATCAATTAATTCAACTTGTTATGCTTTTTCAGGGACGACTCAGTAACCTGAAGAAGAAGGGTGACAAATCGGTTATGCTCCTTCTAGACCGCGAAGGAAACGTGATCTCCAGTAGCGATGAGGATCACGTGAGGATCGGTCGAAAGATGGAGATGGTCATTTCAGCAGAGTTTAGTATCGTCGATTTTGCAGGTCGGGGATATATAGCCAAAACTTGCGCCACGCGAGGCTATCAGGGATATTTGGGCATGGGCTGGTTGGGTCATGTCATGATTCCGCTCGAATCGGCGTTTAGTCAATCCAATGGAAACACTTTGGAGCAAATTGAAAAAACTCTTCTCGATGGCGTCATGAATCATGCAGAATCATTTTGTCCGGCCTTAAGCGGCATTGCCAAAGGGGCCGACACAATAAACCATTCCCTGCGAAGAGTTGTTTGGAACGGGCAAATCATGGCAGCCGGGGAACGGGGTGACCTCCTGAGACTAAAGTCGATACTTCGACAGATTAGCAAAACAGGCGACAAGACGAGCAGCGTTTTTGCCGACTCAATTAAAAACCTGTACGAGACGGTTCTCTCATCGAGTCTTCAGGACGTACAATTTATCGCACGTTTAATGATCGACATCATGGACAGAAATCTTTACGAGCGGGCCAACGATTGCCGTTGGTGGGTTCTGGCGTCAGATCTGCGGTGCATCCTTGCCGCAGGAAGCCCTGGTGACGAAGATCTGGTAAAGTTGACCGGCATCCTCGAGTATATAAATAGTCTTTACACGGTTTACACACGCCTGTTCGTCTACGATTCAGAAGGAACAATCCTTGCCGAGTCGAATCTGCATAACGATGGACTTACAACCGTCGGCAGAAAATTTGACAGTGGCTATACGCAGAAGATCTTCCAATTGAATACGACACAGCAGTATCATGTCTCTCCGTTCGAAGCGTCGTGGCTTTATAATGACCGGCATACCTATATCTACAATGCTGCAATCAGAGACCCGCAAAACCCGGGAAAGGTAGTCGGCGGAATTGGAATTGTTTTTGATTCCGAACCTGAATTTGAAGCTATGTTACTTGATTCTCTTCCACGCAAAGAGGGAACCTTCGGCCTGTTCACCGAACGGACTGGTCGCATCATATCGTCCACTTGCCCCAACCATCCGGTTGGAAGCGTATTGGAAATCGGCACGGAATATCTGTCACTAGGTAACAATATGGGGATGTCGAACATCATATCCCATCGCGGGAAATATTACATTGTAGGTTGTATGACAAGTTTTGGTTACCGCGAGTACAAAAACAACGGTGACTACTCTAATGATATAATTTCTTTCGTCTTCGTGCCGATCGGAGATGAAAATGCGAATGTTAATAGAACAGAAAAACCTCCAACTCTCTACTCACAAACCCAAGCAAAGGAGGGAATCGTAGAGCTTGCAACTTTCTTTGCCGGTGACAAGATGTACGCCATCCTTGCATCTGAGGTGATTGAAGCGATAGATTCGGCCAATCTCACCAAGCTTCCCGGATCTCGGCCATATCTTGCCGGAACTATACCTTACGATAACAGCATAGTCCCGGTAATCGACCTTTGTCACCTGTTTGGTAAAACCAATGATATTCAAAATGCCAGAGAGCAAATTATTATAACGAAAACCGACCGGGGACTTATCGGTATCTTGGTTGATGACCTAGATTCGGTACCTGAGTTCGAATCAGAGCAGGTTGAAACTGTGCCCGAAGTCATAAAACCTGATGCGGGATATATTAAGGGTGTTATTCGCTCCTCAGAAGAATCCGACAAAGAAATGCTGCTGGTTCTTGACCCAGACCTTGTGTTGAAAGCCGTGCAGAGAAGCCACGAGGTATGCAGTGCCCACTAGAGGATTCTATGTGGACATCATAGCAACTAAATAGACACGTGTATGAAGATCTTCTATCCATCGGATCCCTTTCGACCGCTCGCCCACTCCCGCATCTTCTGGGTCTGCTCTTTCATCAACTGCTGCGATAGCGGGTGAGTGTTTAGCCGTTCTGAAGAATACAATTTGGAGCCGGCCTATACTTTTGCATTTCTCATGATTTATCTGTATTCCTCCGACAGACCCGAATATTTCCCCGCCCCTGCCTGCAGTTTTCTTACTGCACAACTCAAAGTCGTATAAAGTCGCTCTGTCCGTGGCATATCGAAAAGACTATCTCCGACAGGAAGTAAGTCAACTAATCAACTACGTCAAGATTTCCTTCTCAACCCCTCTGAGATAGGATTGCAGCCGTAAAGGTATTCGGGGCTTTGCAGACTAGTAATCAAGCCTCAGCGCATGCCTTTTTTGCGCATACATGGGGGACGCCCATAAATATATAACTTGCCGACAAGAAACTTATAAACTTATGGGCGTCCCTCTTGCCTCCATTGGCGCTGGTTATGTGTGATGAAGATCAAACTCAGTCCCCACTACCTACATATGTGAAATCTTCCTCATACATAGACTGGTACTGAATACTGAATTTAAGCCGGGGAAGTTCATTCAATAGTGTCTGATATAGTGCAGGATCATCCTTCGACTTGCCAAACTGTAGGATAGCGATACTTTGGCCCGCGATTAGCGACTCTGCTTTGCCAGGAAGATTCCCGCCCACACCATCCCGGCTCAACGACAGCAAATCTAACGCATGTAACAAGACATTTTCATTCGCTGCATCGACTTCGCAGTTATCTACTAACACTGAGAATTTCTTTATTACTGCCGGTCCGAGTCCCCGATTTTCCAGAACATACTCCACAGGATGATTCTTGAACTGCTTCCGATATATTGATAGGAAAGGCCGAACAGAAAGCCTGTTATGCTTTCTCGATAATCGAGTTTGTTCGACTGCAACATACAATGAAGCAAGCGCAATTACCGCCGCGCTGATTGCGATGCAATCTGACGCTTCCATAAATCATACCTCCTTCACATAACGCTGAGAGCACAGCGGTTCACCGCTGGTGCGCTTGGTTCGACATGCTATGGCATTTCGCCCAAGTATGGAATAAATAGGGACACTTCCCCATGGAATAAATAGGGACACTTCCCCATTATTTTATGGAAAATGGGGAAGTGTCCCTATTTTTCCTTGACCTGCCGAGTTTTAGGGAAGGTCATAAGCCTTTTGGTCTTCTTTTCCCTTGTTACGGCCATCTTCCTCGCCGACCTCCAAGCACAGCGAGAATGTTTACCACTGAAGACGTAGCCTCTGCACACAGCGCCGCCATGCGAAAATCAGCAGTCCGTTTGTGTTGAAGTGCAAGAGCAAGGCGGAGTGCAGCTTTTGCGTGTGCACGAGATTCTTCGTTTGCGCTCCCTTTGAGTTCAGAAGTGAAAAAGGACTCTAACATTCGGCCAGCATCTGTGTCACTTGGAGTTACACCATCCTGTGAGAAGTGACGGCAAGAATCATAGACCTCTTGTGCAGCAGAAATAAGTACTTCGCGGCAAAGAAGCCCAACTGCCTGGTACTGCTCCTCAGACTTTGCGGTATCTAAACGAAGCCGTACTTCTTGTAATTGACGATCCACTTTCTGCCAACCGGTTGGCTCATCGAAAACCTGGGATCGCTGGCCGATTTTCTGTGGAGCGAATACTGGCCTTCCTGAGATTTGATTTACTTCAATAAATGCCCAGCCGTCAGCCGCAAGTTCCTTATTGTAAGTCGCGACAAGAATTCGCGCCTCATCGACGTCTGGCCTGACAACAGGATGAACAGTCTCAGAAAGAAATCGGAGAAATGCTTCATCTGGTACGTGAAGCAGATTAAAGCGACTGTCATAAAACACCCAATCATTCTCCCAATCGCTCCAGTTAACTCGATGTTGGTGGATGTCAGCAGCGGCATTTCGCAGTCTATTGTCGGTGGACGGCATGGATGTGAGGTCATAAAGACGAGCAAGAAATTCATCTTCCTGAAGTCGACCCGCCCAATCAATGCTAGACGTAGATAAGTAGTCTACTATCGCTCGCCTTGTGACCTCAGATAGTTCTTTCAACATTTTAAGTGCCTCTGTTTGCAACCAACGGCGGGCATCAGTGGGCGCATGGTCCTTGCGATCCACTGAATGCCCTGGTTAGAGCTCCCCTATTAAATAATAGGAGTGGCGTAATATAATTGATCAAAAAACTGGTTCATGCTTCCTTCTGGATACAATAGGGTCAGGAAGACCGCTTGCGGAACAAAGTGAAACCACATTTTCTTTATCCTTCGAGGTTATCTCAGGATGCATAACTATAGCATTGATCAACTTCTTAAGATCAATCTGTGGAGCGTAAACCATAAAACCTTTATAATTTTCTTTTTCGAAATGGTTTTGCATAAAATGTGTTTGCCATTCTCCATGTGCAATAAATGCAGCCGCTACTGCACGAACTTCATTTTCATATCCGTAGTAAATATCTTTGTGCATTATGTGCTCAAAAAGATTCATTGAAGGCAGGCGTCCTGTGGCATAGTCAATGTATCTGACTAATCCTATCTCCACAGTGCTATGGAGGATACCCCTTAATGTTTTGAATGTAGTTTTCACAGCAACTGCATTTGTGTCTTTCGTGTAGCACTTCCACATTGCATAATTCTCAAATTCATTAACATGCCAACAGCTCACATAATAATGATTACGGAATTTTTGCGCCATCTGGGAGATTATATTGCGATTATGTTCAATGATTCTTTTTTGCTCATTTGAATTTGCATTTTTTACTCTTCTCAGCCACCATTCGATGTCACCCGCAGGTGTTGTCCCTTCAAATGGATCCCCGAGGCGGTCAGCACAAGGCATAAAGAGACGACTATTTTTTACAAGCCATTCGAATTTATCGAAATCCATATATCGCCAGAGAGATATGGTATTGTCCTTTGGCTGTGGAAATGCTGGATGAATATATGATTCTTCTCTTTCATTCACTTTAATTGCACCCACCTGTATTTTAATATCACTGCTCTAACGGGGCCGGCCATGACCCGCCCGCCCAGATTTTTCGGGCGGTCGGCGTCGATAGACGTGATTATACCTTTATCCCTATAAGAACTTCTGTTTGAGCTGATTCGCTCTGTCCAATGCCTTTTCAAAATCTCCGAGTTCGAACATATCAATCGGTTTTGGTAATGTTTCGACCTCAAGAATCTGCTCTGATTTGAGTATAATTTCCTTATTCCAGTCTATGTACGGCGACTCTCCGCGAGGTTTATAGATTTTCGGCCGTAGGCCTTCAACCATTACATAGATACTCTTTTCATTCTCGTCTTCTATGCTTGCTCTTTCGAATTCAAAAACATCGGCGTTCAGTTGTTTCCCTTTTTTGAAAACAACAAGATGGTGGACGCCAACTCGGCACAGTGCCTCCATCCTCTTATATTTGTCGACTACGACATCTCCATATTCTTCCCTGTCTTCCGCTTCCTGAATTGCCCTTTGTTGCGCGTGGTATGCATCGTTCAGCGCCTTGATTCTTGGATCTTCCTTCGCATCGCGTACCATCTGCCAGACATCACGACTGCTCATTCCCGGCTTGACTATCAAGCCGAGTCTTTTACATTCTTCCAGTTGAACCTTGCTTGGGTGCTTGAACGGTTGTTCTGGACTTTTCTGAGAAGAAGGCGAAGGAATTGACTTCATATGATCATCACTGCAACCAAATAGGGCTTTTAAAAATTTGATCATTTCTCCTCCTCTTTGTATAACGCCTGCCTTCACCCGACGGGAGGCGAATAGAGAAAACCGCCACAAAAACGAGGAAGACCGATTAAAATTAACATTCAAAACCGCGCCGCTGTAACCCGGTCGGCGTGGAAGGCATTGTTCTCATCATCGCATCAGTTGATCAGATGA
>JAQUHM010000250.1 GCA_028683595.1 Geobacteraceae bacterium
GTTGAGAATACCCTGCTTATCATTCCCAACGCGGAACTCTGTAATAGTACCGTCCTCAACATGGCTTTTCCGGACATGCTATCCGTGGGGCGGGTTGCCATTGGCGTTGCCTATGGCTCCGACCTCGAAAAGGTTAAGTCGATCATGCGGGAAACCGCACTTGTGAGCCTGGAGGTACTGAAAGATCCGGCTCCTGAGGCATACTTCCTTTCTTTCGGAGACAGTGCCCTGAATATGATGCTGGTATTCTGGGTAAGCGACTACACGAAAATTTTCGCGGTTACGGACCAGATCAACATGCTGCTCGTGGCTGCCTTTACCAAGAACGACATACAAATACCGTACCCCACCAGGAAGGTACTGCTGGAAAGGGAAGGATAATGACACACAGAATTGAAATCAGTCTTAGAGAGCAGGTACGGGACGCCCGTGGAGAGCGTATCAGGAGGGAAATTGAGCATTTTCTCCATTTCCCTGTTTCGAGTGTCCGCACCATTGACGTTTACTCAATCGATGCGGAGTTGAGCGAGAAGGAGCTGAAAATCATAGCGGCCGAGCCCTTGTGTGACCGCGTGATCCAGACCAGTTCCATCAATAAGCCAGCGGCAAATGATTTTGATTATCTCGTCGAAGTTGGCTTCCGTCCAGGGGTTACCGATAATATCGGGCGAACAGCCCGGGAAGCAATCGAATATGTAACCGGACGTCGCCTGCAGGAAGGGGAGGGGGTCTATACGTCAGTTCAGTATCTCCTCAAGGGAGACCTTGAACCTGCCGATGTTGAAAAGATCGCCACCGGCCTTCTCTGCAACACCCTGATCCAACGTTATCGGGTTGTCGATTTTCATTCCTTCACCTCGGGGACTTCCAGTCCTCTCGGCATTCCGAAGGTAGTAGCTGAAACACGGGCAACGGTCAACGAAATTAACCTGAATGTTTCTGACGATGAGTTGCTTGCCATCAGCAAGGATGGAGTCTTGGCGCTTACCCTGGAAGAAATGAAAATAATTCAGGAGTACTTTCTGGACAGCAACATTGCTGAGCAACGGGAAAATCTGGGTCTCACGAAAAATCCAACAGATGTCGAGCTTGAGGCTCTTGCACAGACCTGGTCGGAACACTGCAAACACAAGATTTTTGCCGCAACCATTGACTATTATGATGAAAATGGCAACCGTGAGGAGATCCACTCACTATTCAAGACCTTCATCCAGGGCGCAACGAAACAGGTTCGTGAAAACCTTGGCGAACGCGATTTCTGCCTTTCTGTTTTTAAGGATAACGCTGGCGTCATAAAGTTTAATGATGACTATTCTTTGGTCTTCAAGGTTGAAACCCACAACTCACCAAGCGCTCTTGATCCGTACGGCGGGGCTCTAACCGGCATTGTTGGCGTCAACAGGGACCCCTTCGGAACCGGCAAAGGTGCAAAACTTGTTTTCAATACCGATGTCTTCTGCTTTGCCTCGCCTTTTTATGAAAAGGCGCTGCCTGCCAGACTTCTCCATCCCCGTAGAATTTATGAAGGAGTTGTGGAAGGTGTGGAACATGGCGGTAACAAGAGCGGCATTCCCACGGTCAACGGATCCCTTGTCTTTGATGACCGCTTCGCCGGCAAACCCCTGGTTTTTTGCGGCACAGCCGGCTTTATGCCCGCCACAATCAATGGCGAGCCATCTCATCTCAAAACAATCAATCCGGGTGACCTCATTGTGATGACCGGAGGTCGAATCGGAAAGGACGGCATCCATGGTGCGACCTTTTCGTCCGAAGAACTGAGCGAGTCGTCTCCTGTTTCCGCTGTGCAGATCGGCGATCCCATTACCCAGAAACGGATGACCGACTTCCTGATCATTGCCCGGGATCGCAACCTCTATAATTTTATCACTGATAACGGCGCAGGAGGCCTCTCTTCATCCGTTGGTGAGATGGCAACAGAATGCGGTGGTTGCAGGCTCGATCTGGCAAAAGCGCCCTTGAAATACCCGGGACTGGCCCCATGGGAAATCCTCATCTCCGAGGCTCAGGAAAGAATGAGTCTTGCCGTTCCTCCTGAAAAGATTGACGAGTTTCTCGCCCTTGCACAAAAGATGTGCGTTGAGGCTACGGTACTAGGTGATTTTACTGATTCCGGGTACTTCCATATCCTGTACAACGATGCAACGGTTGCCTACCTCCCCATTGATTTCCTCCATGAAGGACTCCCCCCCATGCAGTTGAAAGGGGTATGGAAAATCAAGAAGCACCCGGAACCGAGACCTGTCGAAAAGTCCGACTACACCGCTGATCTCCTGAAACTTCTTTCATCACTGAACGTCTGCTCGAAGGAATCAGTTGTACGTCGTTACGATCACGAGGTTCAGGGCGGCAGTGTCCTGAAGCCATTCACCGGGGTCAACGACGACGGTCCCTCAGACGCGGCAGTTCTTCGTCCTGATCTGGAGTCCTTTGAAGGGGTTGTCGTTTCACATGGCATCTGCCCGCGCTATAGCGATATTGATACGTATTATATGATGGCGAATGCCATTGATGAGGGTATTCGAGGCTATGTGGCTGTCGGCGGCTCCCTTGACCTGATCGCTGGCCTTGATAATTTCTGCTGGTGCGATCCGGTGCATTCGGAAAAAACCCCTGACGGCGAATACAAGACCGCTCAACTTGTTCGAGCCAACAAGGCACTTTATGATTATTGTGTTGACTACAATGTGCCGCTCATTTCAGGCAAGGATTCCATGAAGAACGATTTCTTCGATGGAGTTACAAAGATTTCCATTCCCCCAACGGTACTTTTCTCGGTCATCGGTAAAATGGATGATGTGAGAAAAACTGTTACCATGGATGCCAAGCGTCCGGGCGATCTCGTCTATCTTCTTGGTAAAACGGCTTTCGAGCTGGGTGGCTCAGAATACTATGCACTGCGGGGCCTTGTGGGAAATCGTATCCCGCGGGTCGATGCCGTGAGGTCACTGAAACGCTATCGAGCCTACCATGAAGCGGTGCAGCAGGAGCTTGTTGCCTCCTGTCACGACCTCTCGGACGGCGGCCTGGCTGTAGCCCTGGCTGAAACCGCTTTTGCTGGTGGTTACGGTATGGAGATTGAACTGCGGCGGGTGCTGTTTGCCGGTGTTCTCTGTGACCGGACGGACGAAGTTCTCCTTTTCTCGGAATCTGCATCTCGTCACCTGGTAACGGTACACCCTGAAGATCGTGACATGTTCGAGAAAGTGATGAGCGGAAACTGTTTTTCCAGCATTGGAACGATTACAGAAGAAACGACGCTAACAGTAACCGGCATTGATGGATCGGTGGTATTGCGAGGGGCTCTCGACGATCTGAAAGAAGCATGGCAGAGCCCCCTGAGGGAGTTGTAACATGACGCTGGCAAAGGCGATAGTACTGACAGGAAATGGAACCAACTGTGAGGTTGAGGCTGCACACGCCTGCCGACTTGCAGGTTTTGACGAAGTGAGGATTGCTCATATATCAGAGCTTCTCTACGGTGATGTTCGCTTGGATGATTTTCACTTTCTGAATCTGACCGGTGGTTTTCTTGACGGGGATGACCTGGGAAGTGCCAAGGCACAGGCAAACCGCTTGAAATATGCCCGCGTCTCGGGAAGCAACGAACACCTGATAGATCAGATCCTCCGGTTTATCACAGATGGCAAACTTATCCTTGGTGTCTGCAACGGATTTCAATTGATGGTAAAAATGGGGCTTTTGCCTGCCCTGGGCGGCAAATACCTGAACCAGTCGGCGACTCTTACCTTTAACGACTGCGGCAGATTCCAGGATCGCTGGGTATACATGAAATGCAACCCTGATTCCCCTTCAGTGTTTACCAAAGGAATTACCAGGGGAATTTATCTTCCGATTCGACATGGAGAAGGGAAATTTCTGGTTGAATCGCAAGCGATAATGGACAAGATTGAATCCTTGCATCTTTCGGTTCTAAAATATTCGGATTCTGATTACTCCGCTCCCACCATGGAGTTTCCCCTTAATCCAAACGGATCGACGAATGCAATTGCAGGTCTTTGTGACGAGTCCGGGCGATTGATGGGGCTCATGCCTAACCCAGAAGCATTCCTTCATCGCACCAACCATCCCCGGTGGACCAGGGAATCTTTGCCGGACGAAGGCGACGGGCTTATCCTGTTCCGTAACGCTGCAGAGTATATCCGCAGTAACCTACTGTAAGGAAGGGTCTAACCCTTGTTGATACAAAGGAGATTGGTGCTTCAATGAAATTTGTCAGACCAGAAGAAGAATGCGGAATTTTTGGAGTTTATAACCATCCTGAAGCGGCAAATCTTACATACCTGGGTCTCTATGCCCTGCAACACCGTGGGCAGGAAAGCTGCGGCATTGTCTCTTCAGACGGCATGTACCTTCATTCCCACAAAAGTATGGGGCTTGTCGCGGACGTCTTCGAAGATGAGGAGATTTTTCGAACATTACCCGGAAAGTCAGCAATCGGACATGTTCGATACTCCACAACGGGATCTTCGGTCAGCAAAAACGTTCAACCGATCATAGTGGATTATTCGCGCGGCTCCATCGCCGTTGCACACAATGGCAACATTGTGAATGCTCAGATGATCAAGGATGAGCTGGAAGCGTGGGGCTCCATCTTCCAAACAACTATGGACACCGAGATCATCGTTCATCTCCTTGCCATGTCAAAAGCAAATTCCCTTCTTGATCGAATCACCGAAGCCTTGGTCCGTGTAGAGGGGGCTTATTGTCTGCTTTTCCTGTCCGAAACCCAGATGGTCGCTGTCAGGGATCCGAACGGATTCAGGCCTCTTTGTCTCGGCAAGCGGGGAGATTCTTACGTGGTAGCATCCGAGTCCTGTGCACTGGATCTGCTTGAGGCACAATTTGTCCGGGAGATTGAGCCTGGCGAAGTGGTTGTTATCGACAAAGACGGCGTCAATTCATTTTTCCCTTTTAAAAAGGTCAATCCAACCCCCTGCATTTTTGAATTTATCTATTTCGCACGGCCTGATTCGTATATCTTCGGCAAAAACGTCTATATGGTGAGGAAAGAACTGGGGCGCCAACTTGCACGCGAAAACAAGATAGAAGCAGATATCGTTATTCCTGTCCCCGATTCCGGTGTGCCGGCTGCCTTGGGGTATGCCCAGGAATCAGGTATCCGTTTCGAATTCGGGCTGATGCGTAATCACTATATCGGCAGAACTTTTATTGAACCGCAGCAGTCGATCCGCCACTTTGGCGTAAAGATCAAGTTGAACCCGGTTAAAGATATCATCAAGGGAAAAAGGGTTATTGTTATCGATGACTCCATTGTTCGCGGTACAACCTCCCGAAAGATTGTGAAGATGATTCGCAGCGCGGGTGCTGCAGAGGTGCATACCCTGATATCCGCTCCTCCAACCGATTATCCCTGCTATTACGGCATTGATACTCCGACTCGTAAAGAGCTGATATCTTCATCCCATACTATTGAAGAAATTAGAAAATATGTTACAGCAGATTCCCTCGGATACCTGTCCGTAGAAGGGATGATGAAAGCAGTGGGAACCGGGAATACCGATTTTTGTCGGGCCTGCTTCTCCGGTGATTATCCCGTCGAGTTCCCAATTCGTTTACCGGAAGCCCAGCTCGGCCTATTCAACAAGGAGTAATTTACTGCATGACTAACAGAGACAGACTGAAGCAAATCATACGTGAAAAATCATACGAAAATAAGAAAGTTACTCTCTCTTCAGGGTTGGACAGTGACTTTTATTTTGACGGCAAACAATCGACGCTGCATCCAGAGGGTTCTTATCTTACGGGAAAGCTTTTCTTCGAATCGGTTAAAGATCTTGACATAGTTGAAGGAGTTTGCGGGTTGACACTCGGTGCTGATCCAATAGCCACGGCAACCTCGCTTGTCAGTTATCTTGAAGGTCAACCGATACCGGCCTTTATCATTCG
>JAQUHM010000251.1 GCA_028683595.1 Geobacteraceae bacterium
ACTCACCCGTGCGCCACTTTACTCAGGACCGAAGTCCCTTTCGCGTTCGACTTGCATGTGTTAAGCACGCCGCCAGCGTTCGTTCTGAGCCAGGATCAAACTCTCCAGTTTTATACTGAATAATTTGAAACTCAAAATTTACTACTAGCTTTTAAACCCATTGTTCGTCTACTATTTAGTTTTCAAAGACCAAGTTTTTTGCTGCGACAGACTCGGCACTCTATCCTACCTGCCTTGCCCTGTCAATACTTTTTTTCAACTAAAATTCTCTTCCGCGATCTCTTTTTGCCGACATCGCAGCGGCCAACCTTTATAGCTGAACCACCTTGCCCTGTCAACTTCTTTTTTTCGCGCCGACTCTTTTTCTTGCTGCCGACCGGAAGCCGCTTGCGCTTTTTCCGGAGCCCATCTTTCTACCAAACCTGGGCCCGCTTGTCAATACTTATTTTCTTTAAAAAGAACCTTTTTCTCGGCCTGCGCCGCCGGACGTTAATCCCCGGTGCGCAAGAGGATCGTTTATACCAACTCATCCTTCCCTTGTCAATACCTTTGTTTAGCTTTTTTTCGGGACAGGTAAAATTTCTGACTATTCTACAATAATACGTGCAAATCGGCGCTTTCCAACCTGGATTACATAGTTATTGCCCTTGGAAAGTTCACAGTTTTCATCCGATACTTTTTCCGAATCAACCTTCACACCACCCTGAAGGATAGATCTGCGGCCCTCACTGTTCGATTTCACAAGGCCCGCCTCAGCAAGAGCCTTACAGAGAAGCATCTTTTCCGCGTCACAGTGCAGCGTAATAACAGCCATCTCTTCCGGAACTTGATTATCCCTAAAGCGCCGAACAAAATTTTCTTCCGCAGCATTGGCAGCAAGAACACCATGGTAACGGCTCACAAGTTCTCTACCCAAAGCTTTTTTTGCCTCCATGGGATGAACGGAACCAGCTTTGAGACCCTCTTTGAGTTTATCCAGGTCACCCAGAGTGAGATCGCTCAGAAGTTCGTAATACCGGATCATCAACGTATCGGATACGGACATGATTTTCCCGAAGATATCATCCGGTGTTTCGTTGATACCTATATAGTTCCCAAGCGATTTCGACATCTTGTTAATACCATCCAGACCCTCCAGTAAAGGCATGGTAATAACAGTCTGCGGCACCTGCCCCCATTCCCGTTGCAACTCACGCCCGACCAGAAGATTAAATTTCTGGTCCGTCCCTCCAAGTTCAATATCAGCCTGGAGGGCAACTGAATCATAACCTTGAATTAGAGGATACAGGAATTCGTGAATACTGATCGGCTGCTGATTGGCGAATCGCTTTTGAAAATCATCCCGTTCAAGCATGCGTGCAACGGTATATTTTGCAGCCAGGGCTATGAGGTCAGATGCCTGCAAGGGCGAAAGCCATTCCGAATTAAAGACTACCTTTGTTTTTGCAGGGTCCAGAATTTTGAAGACCTGTTCTTTGTAAGTTTCAGCATTACGCAGGACGTCCTCGCGTGTCAGAGCTTTTCGGGTTTCACTCTTACCGGTAGGATCACCGATCATGCCGGTAAAATCACCAATCAGAAAAAACACCTCGTGACCCAGTTGCTGAAACTGCCGGAGTTTCTGCAGCAGCACGGTATGTCCGAAATGAAGATCTGGCGCAGTTGGATCAAACCCGGCTTTAATCTTTAAGGGAATACCGGTTTTTTCAGATTTCTCGAGCTTTTCTACCAATTCTTTCTCAAGAAGAACTTCGACTGCTCCTCGCTTGATTATTTCCAACTGTTCACTGACTGACATGACGCCAACACGCTCCCTCAACGACAAGCAACCGATACCCGTTCAATACCGAGGGCCTTTCCCGAAATTTCATCAATCTCTATAGCAACACAATTTATTCGAATATCCTTTTTGGCCACTTCAAACCTCACCGGCAATTGCGAAAGGAACTTCTCAACCGCCAACTCCTTTCGGATACCAATGACAGAATCAAAGCTTCCCGACATTCCGACATCGGTAATATAGCCGGTTCCTCCCGGCAACAACCTCTCATCAGCAGTCTGAACATGGGTATGGGTGCCGAGGACGGCGCTTACCCTTCCATCCAAGTAGGCCCCTAACGCCATCTTTTCCGATGTAGCCTCCGCATGAAAGTCAACCACAACAATAGGGGTAATTTCTCTCAGTCGTTCGATTTCTTTGTCAGCCGTCCTGAAAGGGCATTCAAGGGGGTTCATAAACACCCGCCCCTCGAGATTCAGAACTGCAATGCTAATCCCTGAAGCTGTCTGGATCACAGCACTTCCACGGCCAGGGGCGCCTGCCGGATAATTTGCCGGGCGTATCAGCTTCTCTTCACGCTTGACATAGTCGAGAGAATCTTTTTTATCCCAGATATGGTTGCCACTGGTGAGAAGGTGGATTCCATAGCCAAAAAGTTCTTTTGCTGTCTCCTCAGTAATTCCGAATCCACCGGCAGCATTTTCACCGTTTGCAATAACAATGTCTATCGTATAACGGTCAACCAGGCGATGGAGTTCCTGCGAGACAGCCTGTCGGCCGGGTTTCCCTACAATATCCGCAATAAAGAGAACTTTAACGGGCATATTCTGTTGCTCTCGTTTCCCGAATCACATTGACCTTTATCTGCCCTGGATAGGTCATCTCAGCCTCGATCTTCTTGGCAATATCTTTAGCCAGGACTACCGCCCTCTCATCATTAACATCATCGCTGGATACCATAACCCTGATTTCACGACCGGCTTGTATTGCAAAAGAATTTGTAACACCCCGGAAGGAAGTGGCAATTTTCTCAAGATCATCCAGACGCTTCACATACGTTTCCATCATCTCGCGGCGAGCACCGGGCCTCGCCCCGGAAAGAGCATCTGCCGCCTGGACCAGAACAGCAAGCACGGTTGCAGGCTTTTCGTCTTCATGATGCGCCATAAGGGCATGGACTATTTTCGGAGATTCTCCGTATTTTCTTGCTAAATCAGCACCAATTACCGCATGAGAACCCTCAACTTCATGATCGACGGCCTTTCCGAGGTCGTGAAGGAGACCGGCCCGTTTGGCCTGTTTGACGTTAATACCCAGCTCTTCTGCCATAATTCCGCACAAAAATGCGACTTCAAGGGAGTGCTGGTAGACATTCTGACTGTAAGAGGTCCGGTACTTCAGGCGCCCAATCAGCTTCAAGATATCAGGATGGATGCCGTAAACTCCCAAATCAAAGGCCGCTTGCTCTCCTGCCTCCTTGATTGCCTGCTCAACTTCCTCGGTCGACTTAGCAACAACCTCTTCGATCCGACCAGGATGGATACGACCATCTGCGATAAGCTTCTCAAGAGATAGCTTGGCAATTTCCCGGCGGATTGGGTTAAATCCCGAAAGGATAACGGCCTCCGGAGTATCATCAATAATAAGATCAATACCGGTCGCAGCTTCAAGTGCCCGAATATTCCGGCCTTCCCGGCCGATAATGCGACCTTTCATTTCATCTGAGGGCAGCGCAACAACCGAGACCGTTTTTTCCGCAACATACTCCCCGGCATATCTCTGGATGGCAAGAGAAAGTATTTCCTTGGATTTTTTGTCAGCAGTCTCGCGCGCCTCCTCCTCGATTGCCTTGATCCGCTTGGCAGCATCTTGTTTTGCCTCATTCTCAAGGGTTTCCATGAGAACTTTTTTGGCCTCCTCGGAGGTAAGCCCGGAAACCCTCTCGAGCGTTTCCCTCTCTTCTTTGATCAGTTGATTAAGCTTTTCTTCTTTCTGAACAAATGCCTGATCCCGGGCATTAAAACTCTGTTCCTTCTTGAAAAACTCTGCATCCCGCTGATCAAAAAGGAGCACCTTCTTATCAAGGTTCTCCTCCTTCTGCTGGATTCTTCTTTCCAATGACTGCAGGTCCCGACGCTTGTCTTTAGATTCCCGCTCAAACTCCGCCTTTGCCTGATACACTGCATCCTTAGCTTGTAACGTGGCTTCCTTCAGGATTGTTTCGGATTCGCGTCTCGCGTCTTCAAGTATCCGCTCCGCTGAGTTTTCGGCCTTGGCCACCATTGATCCGGAAAGTTTTTTTCGTAGAAGATTTCCGGCAAAAAAACCGACACCCACTGCAACAAGTATTAATAATATGGCATATTGGAGTTCCACTGATTTTTCCTCCCTTTCTATGTATAATTCCTACCCCCAGATATCGCAGGTGCCCTCCGCAGGACAATTCCTTACGATTTCAAAGCCACATCCGACGGGTATGAATTCGTTATTTAAGATGCCAAAGGACAAACAACCCTTTTTTCAGTTATGATCAAATCCATTTTAACATCATGCGGTTCAGCAAGGATCTCATCAACTAACTGGAAATCATAGCAAAGCCCGACAAGCTTACCGTGACCCTCCAAACGATGAAGCGTCTTGTCATAATATCCTTTTCCGTATCCAATCCGGTGGCCATTCAGATCAAAGGCAACTCCCGGCACAACCAGAACCTCCGCCTCTTCAGGCGTTAGAATTTTACCTGCCGCAGAGGGCTCCAAAATTCCGAAGGTCCCTTTTTTCAGGGAAGACAGGTCCTGCACTTCACAAAAAAACAGTTCGTCGCCAACAACAGAGGGAAACGCAATCTTCTTGCCGGATTTCAAAGCACTGAGCACAATCAATTCCGTATCAACCTCATGGTTAATCGGAGAGTACACAAGAACACTCCTGGCCCGCCTGAAGTTATCGGTTTCCAGGAAAGTTTTCTGGATTTGCAGGCTCGCAGAACGAAACTCTTCAGGAGAAAGAGATTTGCGGTGCGCAAGCATACTGCGCCTGAGACTTCTCTTCGGCATGAGTTCTGCTCCTACGATACAACAAGTAAGGTTGACACTGGTTACTGCAACAAGACAGGGATAATAGAAGACAAGCTCTCAGGAGAAGAAAGAGAAGGGGATGGAGAAAACGGGAAGCTAATGAAGTTACAGCCGCTCGACCGGCAGATTCTCTAGTAAGGAAGTTGAAAAATTTAGCTACTTTGAACCTTTCAACCAGATATCGTGAGAGGGTAACTTATCAGCAAACGGAGCAGAGCCTGCGTAGCGGCAAGCCTCCTCAGAAGCAGTAGATAATCTTCCAACCCGTAATCGGATCATTCAATCTGTTTCTATATAGTAAACAAATCTCCCTGAAGAGACCTTTCTTACTAATCATGCAGCAGAGCTTTATCTACCTGTCTGGTCAATCGCGCAATCTTCTCGCGCACAAAATGTTCCTGTAGCGAACACTCCCGGGACTGCAGAAAAAAAGATTCCGCAATATTTAAAAGAGCCAAAGTGGCAAGAATCTGAAAATCAGTAGTTTTCATTGAGGTCTGCACTTGAGCAATCGTATCATTTACATACGACTCAATTTCCCTCACATCTTGAGCTGACGCCGAGCTTCGAACCTGCACTTCCCTTCCAAACACCTTGACACGGTGCAAAGAGTTCACAGGACTAGACCCCTTCCAGCTTCATCAGTATGGCGTCAATCCGAGATTTGAAAACATCCCGTTCTGCCAGGAATCTCTGATTTTGCTCTTTGAGCTGGGCATTCTCCTGCTTCATTGCGGAAAATTCCCTCAATAAAAACTCAATCTTACCCTCTAGGGCATCAAAAAGTTCTGCATCCATAAAACATCCTTAATGTGGCGCACATAGTAGTGTATAAGCGGCCAAAAGTCAAGGTTATTATCAGAAAAGAGCTTGCACAAACTGTTCCGGATTGAAGTCCCGAAGGTCATCAACTCCTTCACCGACTCCAATATACCTGACCGGTATTTTGAACTCACTACAGATAGCAACAATGATCCCACCCTTGGCGGTCCCGTCAAGCTTTGTCAG